>NZ_JBEZZB010000055.1:0-56060 GCF_040638955.1 Actinoplanes sp. NPDC024001 | reverse complement strand
GGGCGACCACCACAGGCCATCTCCCGATCCTCGCCGAGTTCCGGCGAGACCTTACAACCAAGATCTCGTCGAAAGGATGGTGCCCTAGTGACCACGTTCGCGCAGCTGGCGGCCTGGATCGAGGCCGGTGAGGTCGGGCGGGTGGCAAGTGGCCTGCTCGCCCTCGGCGAGCCGGAGCGGCGTGCGCTGGCCGGCCCGGTCAAGGAGATCGAGCTGGAGTTCCCGCACGAGTGGCCGGAGCCGGAGCCGCTGCCCGGCGAGGACCCGATGGATTACTACCCCCGTCAGCAGCGCGCGTGGGAGCAGCGGGAGTCCTTCCGGCGCCGCCGCGAGGGCGCGCTGCGGGTCGCCGGCGCGGGTTGCCTGCCCCGCGCGGCCGATGTGGTGACGTGGCTGCGCTCCGACCGCTTCTGGCTCGACCCGCTGCCGGCGTCGATCGACGCCGTCGTCGCGGTGCTGCGGGCACCCGGCCGGCCGTCGATCGAGGCCGTCGCCAAGAGCCTGGCCGACAAGTTGCGCCCGGCCCAGGTGGAGCGGCAGTGGCCGATCGTCGCCCGGCTGCTCGACGAGACCGGCCTGCCCACCCCGGCGACCGAGGCGACCGTGCGCGGCTGGATGGGCTCCTTCCGCCCCGGCGGCCTGACCCGCCAGCTGCGCGACTCACCCCGGACCGGTCAGCTGCTGCCGCACGTCTTCACGATCCCGCGGGTCGGCGCGCTGCTCGGCCAGGAGTGGCCGCCCGCGCTGGCCCGCCTCTGCGCCGACGGCGACTACGACCGCACCGCGCTGCTGGAGGGCTGCCTGCTGCGCCTGCGCGCCGGCGACCGCCCATCAGCGGTCAAGCCGGTGGTCGAGCTGCACCGGCTGCTCGACCCGGCGCCGGCCGAGCTGGCGGCCCACCGCCAGGAATACCTGGGCATGCTGTCCAGCCCGCACGTGGCCGTCGCCGAGCTGGCACTGCGCGCCCTGCGCACCGTCGACGAGACCGGCCAACTGGACGTGGACGCCATCGCCGAGGCGGCGTTCGCGGTGCTACCCCGCCCGGAGAAGAAACTGGTCCGCGCCCAGCTGGACTGGCTCGGCGCGGCCCTGGCCCGCGCCCCCGACCCGCGCTTGTTCGACGGGCTGGCAGCGGGCCTGGCCAACGAGGCGGTCGACCTGGCCGAGCGGGCGCTGAAACTCGCCGCCAAGCATCTGCCGGCCGTCGGCCCGCAGGGCCGAGCTACCTTCGCCGACGCGGCGGCCGGCCTGGAGGGCGACCTGCGCCGGCAGGCCGAGGCGGTGCTGCACAGATCAGCGGGCGACCTCGGCGGGCCGGGCGGTCAGGCCGGGCCACCACACCGCCGGGCCGCAGCCGCCCCCGGTGACGATGCTTCCGGCTTGGTGACTGATCCGGCCGGGCCGGCCGGGGATGCGCATCGGCAGGCGGCAGGGGTGCCGGGTGGCTTGGTGGGTGATCAGGCTGCGGTGGGATTCGGCGGCGGTGCGGCTGAGTTGGCCGGGGATGCGCATCGGCAGGCCGCAGGGGTGCCGGGCGGCTTGGTGGGTGATCAGGCTGCGGTGGGATTCGGCGGCGGTGCGGCTGAGTTGGCCGGGGAGGCGCATCGGCAGGCGGCGGAAGTGCCTGCTGGCTTGGTAGGTGATCAGGCTACGGTGGGATTCGGCAGTGGGGCCGCCGAGAATCCGCATCGGCACGCTGCAGGCGCGCCGGGTGGATCAGTGGATGATCCGGCTGCGGCGGGCCTCGGCAGTGAGGTGGGCGGGGCCGGCGGAGATCCGCGGAGGCCGGCCGAGGCGGTGCCGGGGCGAGTTGGCACCGTGCCGCTGCCAGCGGTGGCGCCGGCGGCGCCGATGCCCGCGGCGGTGACCTCGATCGCCGAATTGACCGGCATCGTCGTCACGATGTTGCACAAGACGCCGGACGACCCGGTGTTGATCGAGAGGTTGCTGGCCGGGCTGCTGCGGTTCGCGCACAGCGACCGTGCGGCGCTGGCCGAGGCGCTGCGGCCGGTGATCCCCGAGTTCTGGGACAGCCCTCTGGTCAGTTTGCTGTGGGCTGCCGCCGGGGAGGACCGGGCGTCGTGGGAGCCGGAGCTTGAACCAGGCCAGGTCCGGCCCGCGCCACCGTTCTGGATGATCGTCGGGCGGATGGCCGAGCTGACGCATCAACTCCGCGGCACACTGCCACCGGCGCTGCTGGCCACCCCGGCCACCATGGACGGGCACGTCGACCCGGCCCGCGTTCTCGCCCTGCTCGCGGAGGGCTGCGAGCCGGGTCCGTGGGACCTGTCGCAAGCCCTGCTCCGGCTGCCACGGGATGTCGATCCGGCCGTCCGGGAGGGTGCCGAGCGTCTCGGTTCACCAGCCGGCCGGGCTTTCGCCGCCTATCTGCGTGACGGCCTGCCCGACCCCGAGGTGGTCACCGTGACGGTCGGCCGCAAGCTTTGCGGCGGCTGCCACGACGGCCATTTCTGCTACTGCCTGTTGGCGCCGGTCGCGCGACGGACCGTCGCGTTCGAGCCGGTGGAACACGAGTCGCTGACCGTGCCGGCGGGCCTTCTCGGGTTGCCGGCCGACCAGGCCCAGGACCGCGCGTTCGGCTTCCGCCATGCCGAGAGTCCGATGGCTGCCTGGCCGATGATGCTGCCGAGCCACCGCGAGATCGTGGCCGCCCACGCGCAGCCGCTGCTCACCGCCGTGGCCGACGGCACCAACCGCGGCGAGGTCGAGATCCTGCCGGTCCTGGCTCGCACCGACGGCCCCTTCGGCCCGGCGATGGCCCTCTGCCTGGCCTACGGGCTGACCGCCGGCCGCCCCGGCTACCGGATCACCGCCACCGATGCGTTCGTGCTGCTCGCAGCCCGAGGCCTGCTCGACGGCGGCCTGGTCGGCCGCGAACTGGCCGAGCTCTACTCGGCGAACATCCTGGTGCTGAAACGAGTCGCGGAAAGCCTCGTGGAGGCGGTCCGTGCCGGGGCCGCCGAACAGGTGTGGGCGCTGGCCCGCGAACTGGTGCCGGTCGTGCTCGCGGCCGCAACCCCCGGGTCGGGCGCCCCTGACCTGCTGGCCCTGGCCGAATCAGCCGCATCGGGAATCGGTGCTGCGGAAGAGCTGCCGGGAGTCGCCGAGGTCGCTGCCCGACGCGGCAAGAGCCGGCTGGTCACCGAGGCGGCGCGGCTCGCCCGAACCATCGCTGGCAATCAAGGTTCGCAGCCCGCCTGAACCGTCGCCGGATCCGAGGTTCGCCCGCCCGACCGGTTGCCGGGATCCAAAGGTTCGCGGCTCGTCCGACCGGTTGTTGGGATCCGGGTTCGCGGCTTGCCCGACCGGTTGTTGGGATCCGGGTTCGCGGCTTGCCCGACCGGTTGTTGGGATCCAGGTTCGCGGCTCGCCCGAACGGTCGCCGGGATCCGAAGGTCGCGATCCGCCCGAGCCGTCAATGAGGATCGGATTCGGCCCAGGCATGGCCCGTCGCTTCGCCGGCCGGGCGGCGGAACTTGTCAGACCCTCGTGGCATGCTGCCGGCGTGAAGGTGGATTTCAAGGCCGAGCTGTGGATCTGGGACGCTCGCCGTGGGGACAGCTGGACCTTCGTGAGCCTGCCGGCGGACGACTCGGAGGAGATCCGCGACCTGACCGCCGGGCAGCCACGCGGGTTCGGCTCGGTGCGGGTGCGCGCCACGATCGGCGGCAGCAGCTGGACGACGTCGATCTTCCCCGACAGCGGTCGCGGGGCCTATGTGCTGCCGGTCAAGCGCGCCATCCGCACCGCCGAGAAGCTCGCCGCCGGCGATGTCGCCACCGTGACCGTCGAGCTGATCGACCTCTGACGGCTGGCTGACCGAGCGGCGCAGACGATGCGGTGGCAGGTGTCCGCGACCGCCGCAACGGCGGGGTGGCTCGCGCGCGAAGTCTGGTCGGTGGGTCTCGGAGAGGGCGGCGACCGTCTAGAACGTGAAGCGGCGACCGTCAAAGCGTGACGGGTGCGGTCCACAAGCCCGTCAAAGCGTCGACCAGGCCGTCAGCCACCTCCGGCCAGGTCGCCTCGGCGGTGCCGTCGTGCAGAGCGCGTTCCAGTTCAGCGCAAGTGTGCACCACCAGCACGCGCGTCATGTCGGTGCGCAACCGCTGCACCGCCGGCGGCAGCTCCGGCGTGCGCAGCGTGATCTCGCGCAGCGTGCGCTGCGTGGACGGCGTCGACAGCGCCTCCTCGGTGATCACATCGCGCAGGAACGGGTCGGTGGTCGCCTGCGCGGCGAACCGGGCGTAGCAGCTCTGCGGGCCGAGCGAGGCGAAGTGGTCGGTGATCGGCCGGACCAGGCAGCCGGCCCAGCCGGGCAGGGTGTCCGGGACACCGGCCGCCAGCAGGGCGGTGCGGCGCTGCTCGATGTCGGCGTTGTGCGGGCGCACGATGGCCCGCATCAGGTCGGCGCGGGAGCCGAAGTGGTACGTGATCACCGAGTTGTTGCCCTGCCCGGCCGCCTCGCTGATCTGCCGGTTGGAGACCGCGGCGACGCCGTGCAGGGCGAAGAGCCGTTCCGCGGTGGCCACGATCAGGTCCCTGGTCTTCACCCTTGTCAGCCTAAGACGGCCGTCTTAGATTGACGATTGTCAGTGGAACGCTGAGCGAGGAGCCGCGATGTCCATCGATCTCCCGGAGTACCCGTTCCCCCAGCCCACCGCCCTGGAACCGCCGCCGGAGTGGGCGGAGCTGCGGTCGAAGTGCCCGGTCGCCGAGGTGCGGCTGGCCAGCGGGGACCCGGCGCTGGTGCTCACTCGCTATGCCGATGTCCGCCAGGTGCTCAGCGATCCACGGTTCAGCCGGCTGTTGAACGCCGAGGACGCCGCCCGGGTCACCGCCAACGAGTCCGGCGGGGTGTTCGGGGCCGAGCAGGCCGAGAAGACGCCGGTCGGTGAGGGGCATCAGCGCTGGCGGCGGCTGGTGGGACGGTATTTCACCGCCAAGCGGATGTCGGCCATGCAGCCACGGATCGAGGCGATGGCCGAGCGGCTGGTCGACGACATGGTTGCCGGGGGCGCCCCGGCCGACCTCGTCTCGTCGTACGCGTTCCCCCTGCCCGTCTGGGTGATCTGCGACCTGCTCGGCGTGCCGGACCGGGACCGGGCGAAGTTCGCCTACTGGTCGGACCACATGCTGAGCCTGACCCGCTACCGGCAGGAGGAGATCAACGCCGCCCAGCTGGAGTTCGGGGAGTACATCTGGGCCCACATCGACAGCAAGCGCGCCGACCCCGGCGACGACCTGATCAGCGACCTGATCGTGGTGGCCGACGCCGAGGACGGGCAGTTGTCGCAGCTGGAGCTGGTCGGCACCGCGCAGGGCCTGCTGATCGCCGGCCACGAGACCACCGCCAACATGATCGGGAAGATGACCGCGATGCTGCTGGCCGACCGGTCCCGGTGGGAGCGGCTGCTGGCCGACCGGTCGCTGGTGCGCACCGCGGTCGAGGAGGCGCTGCGCTTCGACGCCAACCCGGGTTTCGGGATGCCGCGGTACATCACCGAGGAGATCGACGTGGGCGGCACGACCCTGTCGCCCGGCACCACGGTGATCAGCAGCATGGCGGCGGCGAACCGGGACGAGACGGCCTTCGCGGACGCCGGCGAGATGGACCTGGGCCGCTCGCCGAACCCGCACTTGGCCTTCGGCGCCGGGCCGCACTCCTGCATCGGGCAGGCGCTGGCGCGTACCGAGCTGCAGACCGCGCTGACCGTGCTGCTGAACCGGCTGCCGGGGCTGAGCCTGGACGTGCCCGCCGAGGAGCTGCCCCGCCGCGAAGGGCTGATCATCGGCGGCATCGAACGGGTGATGGTGCGGTGGTGACGTCATGCGCGGCCTGACCGGCAGGAGCATCGTCGTCTGCGGCGGCGCGACCGGCATCGGGTCGGCCACCGCGCAGCGGCTGGCGGCCGAGGGCGCCCGGGTGGTGGTCGGCGACCTCAACGCCGACGGCGCGCGGGAGACCGCCGACAAGATCGAAGCGGCCGGTGGTGAGGCGCTGGCGGTCACCTTCGACCTGGCCGGCGAGGCGTCGATCCGGGCGCTGATCGACCGGGCGGTGACCGAGTTCGGCACCGTGCACGGCCTGTTCAACGTGGGTGCCGACCTGTCGCCGGAGACGGTGGGCCGCGACGGCGACCTGCTGGAGATGGACCCGGCGGTGTGGCGGCGCACCTTCGAGGTGGACCTGCTGGGTTACGCGCTGTCCTGCCGCGCGGTCATCCCGGTGCTGCTGGCGAACGGCGGCGGCGCCATCGTCAACACCTCGTCACTGGCGGCCTGCGTGGGTGAGGCCACCCGCCCGGCGTACGCCGCCGCGAAAGCGGGGATCAACGCGCTGACCCGGCATGTCGCGTCCCGGTGGGGCAAGGAGGGGATACGCTGCAACGGCGTGCAGCCGGGCATGGTGATGAGCGAGACCGCCCTGGCCACGATGAGCGAGGAGTTCCAGGCGGCCGGACTGGCGGGCAGCCGCAGCACCCGCCTGGGCCGCCCCGCCGACCTGGCCGCGACCGTGGCGTTCCTGCTGTCCGACGACGCCGAGTGGGTCAACGGGCAGACCTGGACGGTGGACGGTGGTGCCACCTTCCATGACTGAGGCGGAGGTGCCCGTGCACGTCAGCGTCGACCGGCAGAAGTGCTGCGGCGCCGGTCAGTGTGTCCTGCTCGCCCCGGACGTCTTCGACCAGGGCGAGGACGACGGCATCGTGGTGCTGCTCGACCCGGAGCCCGATCCGCCGCAGCACGGCATGGTGCGTGAGGCCGAGGCGGTCTGCCCGACCAGCGCCATCACCATCACCAGTTGAGGAACGTCGTCCACAGCGAGTGCAGGGCGCCGGCGAGCAACGCGACGCCGGAACCCACACCGACCACGGCGCTGGGGTGCAACCGGGTCTTCCGGGAGATCGGGATCGCGGCGAGCGACGTGGCGGTGACCAGGACCCCCACCACGTGGATCACCGGATAGTGCAGCAGCGCCGCGAGCGGGAACAGGTGCACCCCGACCACGAAGGAGATCCAGACCGGGATCAGTGACGGCCGCTTCGCCACCGCGAGCATGGCGGCGCCGATCCCGGCGACGGCGAACTCGATGCCGACGACGATGCCGTAGGTCCGGCTGACCGACTCGTCGAACACGGTGCCGTCGGACCAGTGGAGCGCGGCCTGCACGGCGCCACCGGCCATCGCCAGCACGCCGGCGGTCAGCCCGGCGTAGAGGTAGCGCCGCCAGGCCGGTGGCGGCGCCTCCAGAGCCCAGCCGAACCAGACCATCGTGAAGAATCCGAAGATCGCCGCGGTCATGGCGGCGTCGCGGACGTACTCGGCCAGCATGGGTGCCCCTCGCGTCGATATTGCGTTGTGGCTGATCGGGAATCTTGCCATTCTCAGTGCGGCCCCGGCGATTCCAGAAGAAAGCGCCTCCACAGCGGACGCACTGGCGCTCAAACCACGCTCGTCCCGCTGCCTTCCGGGCGACGGATCCTTCCCGTCGGAACCGCTACGGGGCCACCCTTTTCTCTTTGTCACAGAGGTGAACCATGTCCAAGACCCGTGAGGTGATCATCCGCAGCGGATTCCGTGGCCTGCGCTATGTCGACGGCCGATTCGACCAGGTGCTCGAGCCCGGCCGTTACGAGCTGCCCACCCGGCGGTTCCCGGGGCAGCGGGTGCCCACCGTCGACGTCGTCTTCGTCGACCTGCGCGAGCGTGAGCTCAACATCAAGGGCCAGGAGATCCTGACCGCCGACAAGGTCGCGGTCCGGGTCAACATCATCACGCATTTCCGGGTGGTCGACCCGGTGGCCGCGATCGAGCGCGTCGCCGATTACGCCGACCGGGTCTACAGCGACGTGCAGCTCGCCGCCCGCCGGTCGCTGGCGTCCATGACGCTGGAGGCCATCCTCACCAACCGTAACCAGCTCAGCGAGGATATCCTGCGCGACGTCGAGGGTGTCTCCGCCGGTTACGGTGTCGAGATCATCCGCGCCGACGTGAAGGACCTGGTCTTCCCGGGCAACCTGCAGGACGTGATGAACCGGGTGCTCACCGCGCAGCGCCTGGCCGAGGCGCAGATGGTCGAGGCGCGCACCCGGGCCGACCGCGAGGCTCTGGAGGCGGCGTCCAAGGCGGACTCCTCCCGGCTGGCCGCCGAGGCCGACGCCGCGGCCACGCGGATCCGCGCCGATGCCGAGGTCGACGCGCTGCGCCGGCTCGCGGCCGCCGCCGAGGCCTATGCGGAGCACCCGGCCCTGCTGCGCCTGCGCGAGCTGGAGACCCTGGGCGCGCTCGGCGCGAACGCCGCGGCCCGCCTCTACATCGGCTTCGACAAGCACAGCGACGGCCTTGCGGCCGACTGACAAAACCCCGCGATCGTACGAGTAGCCGGCCCCCAGAAGCCGGCTACTCCGCATCTGGCATCGGCGCCACAGGGGTCACCGTGGCTCGGCAGGTCTCAGCACCGCCGTGTACTCGGCGTGCTCCCGCAGCAACTGCGCCGCGGGGCCGCCGGTGATCCCGGCCAGCCGCAGCCCGGTGCCCTCGACCAGCAGCCCCAGGTCGGCCGGCGTGTAACAGCGCAGCACCTGACTGATCCGGTCCTCCGGCCGGCCCGCCTCCCACCAGGTGTCGACCGCGGTGCAGGTCACCGGGTCGAAGGTGGTCAGCTCGAACAGCTCATGCGCGTAACCCCGCTGCGGATCCGGGGTCCGGTGGGTGCGGTCGCCGTCCCACCGGGCCCACACGAACGGGTTGAACACGTCGATCAGCGCGACCCCGCTCGGCCGCAGCCATCCGGCGATCCGGCGCAACAGCCGGCGCTGATCCGCGTCCGACCCGACGCCGAAACCGTTCCAGTAGCTGACCACGTCGAAGTCGCCGGTCAGCCGTACCTCGTAGAAGTCGTCGTTGATGACGGTGAGTGAGCCGGGCGCGACGTCGCCGCGGAAGCGGCCGGCGCGCTCGCTGATCTCCACCGCGGTGACCGCGTGTCCGGCCTGTGCCGTCGCCGTCGCGGTGGTGCCGTAGCCGGAGCCCAGTTCGAGCACCCGCCGCGGCCCGTCGCCGGCGTGCTCGTGCAGCAGGCGCACCCGCCGGTGGTCACGTTCGGTGAGGCGTGCCTCGGCGTCGCCCCACCACGCCCCGGTCCGTGAGTAGAAGCCCCTGACCCAGTCCATGGATGAAGTTCACTGCGCGGGCGCCGGCCGGGCAACCGGGTTTCAGGCGGGCTGGTCGACCGGGTGGCGCAGCCCGGGATGGCCGGCCGGGAGGTTGCGGCGGATCACCCACCAGCTCACCGTGAGGCAGGCGGCGACCAGCGGCCAGCTCAGCGCGACCCGGGCCACGCCGAGCGCGGCGACCTGCCCGGCGGTGTAGAGCGGCAGGAAGACCGCCATCCGGATCAGGTACTGCATCACCCACACCCAGCTGCCCCGCGAGTATGCCCGCAGCAGCGCCGGATCACGCCGCCAGCGGGTCTTCTGGCCGAGCACGGCACCGACGATGACGCCGAGCAGCGGCCACCGGATCACGATGCTGACCGCCCAGGCCAGCGCGCTGGCCGCGTTGCTGAAGAGCTGGAGCAGGAAGAAGTTCTCGGCCTTGCCGGTGCGCAGGGCGATCAGCGCGGCCACCGAGACGCCCAGCAGCCCGATCAGGACCGCGCGGGGCCGGTCGCCGTTGCGCAGCCGCCACACCGCGATGCCGATCGCGAAGACCGCCGCGCCGATGGTGCCGCCCCAGATCGACTGGCCGCCGAGCAGGTAGCCGGCGACGAACCCGACCGCCGGCAGCGAGGCGTCGACCGCCGCCCGCCGCCCGTCGAGCAACTGCGTCAGCGATTCCGGCTGTGCCATTGTCACCCTGTCTGTTGAGGTTAGGCGAGCCTAACTCACTCCGGTCGCGGGCTGACCGATGAGTTCCGCGCGCGGCGGTGGTCTGACCGGCATGAGCATTCACCTGCGCCCCGGGGACGAGGGCTACGACGAGAACCGCAAGGCGCTGAACCCGGCGCTCGACCCGTACCCCGCCTCCATCGTGCTGGCCACGAGCGTGGCGGACGTCCGTTCGGCCGTCCTGGCCGCCCGCCGGCAGCGGCTGCCGTTCGCGGTGCAGGCCACCGGGCACGGCACCCACGTCGCGCACGACGGGGCGGTGCTGCTGCGTACGAATGGCATGGCTGCCGTGCTGGTGGACCCGGACCGGCGGGTCGCCCGGGTGGGCCCGGGCGCGCGCTGGCGCGACGTGCTCGCGGCGGCCGCGCCGTTCGGGTTGGCGCCGCTCTCCGGCTCGTCGCCCGACGTCGGGGTGACCGGCTACACGCTCGGCGGCGGTCTGGGCTGGCTGGCCCGCCGGTACGGCCTGGCGGCGGAAAGCGTGCTCCGGGCCCGGGTGGTCACCGCCGACGGCGACGTGCTCACCACCGACGCGGACCAGCACGCCGACCTGTTCTGGGCGCTGCGGGGCGGCGGTGGCTCGTTCGGCGTGGTCACCGACCTCGAGTTCCGCCTCTACCCGGTGACCCGGGTGTACGCCGGCGCGGTCACCTTCGGCCGGGAGCGGGCCGCCGAGACGCTGGCCCACTACCGGCGCTGGATCGAGCGGGTGCCCGACGAGATGAGCACCGCGATCGTGCTCACCCGCGACGGGAACCTCACCGTGAAGGCGATGTACGCCGGCGACGCCGACCGGGGCCGCCACCTGCTGGAACCGCTGTGGCGCACGGCCGGCCCGGTCCGCGAGGACACCATGCGGGTGGTCGACTACGCCGAGGCGGCGATGGGCGGCACCTTCGCCCGCACCTTCGACCAGGTGCGCACCTTCGACGACGACCTGGTGGACGCGCTGGTCAGCGAGCCGGGAGCGACCGTGGAGATCCGCCACTGGGGCGGCCGGATCGCCCGCGACAGCGGCGCCGGCGCGCACCGGGACGCCCCGCTCTCGGTCATCCTGGACACCGTGCCGTCGGCGCGGGCCGCCGAGGCGCTGCGGGGCGCCGGCATCGGCAGCAGCTTCCTGAACTTCCTGCCCGACCCGTCCCGGGTGGCGACGGCGTTCACCGCCGCCAACTGGGACGCCCTGTGCCGGGTCAAGGCCGCCTACGACCCGGACCACTTCTTCCGGGCCGGCCTGGCGATCCCGCCCGCCGCCGCCCGGGCCTGCGCCTGAGACCCCACCGTGTGGACTTCGGCCCCGGCTCGGAAGCGGTGGACCGGCTAGCGGCCGGCGGGCTGGAACAGCTCGACCAGATTGCCGGCCGGGTCGGTGAGCAGGACCTGGCTGCCGCCGGGACCGGTGACCACGTCGCCGGTGAAGGACACGCCCGCGGCGCGCAGCCGGTCGATCTCCGCGGCCAGATCGTCGAACTCCAGGTGGATGCGGTTGGCGCCGGCGGTCCGGGCATCGTCCGGCGTGGCCCGGGCGCCGGAACTGGCCGGGCCGGAGAGCAGCAGCCGCAGCGGGCCACGGAGCACGTCGGCGAAGGCCGGGTTGGCGCTGGGGCCGGGGGTGAAGCCGAGATGGCGGGTGTAGAACTCGACGGCGGCCGGGACGTCGTCGACGAGATAGCGAACGCTCGCGTACTGACTCATGGCGCAACCTCCTCCAGAAGCGGTCGTAGGTGCCTGATGCGGGTGTCGATGTCGGCCGCGATGCGGACGTGGCCGGCGTAGTCGCCGGGGACGGGCAGACTCCAGTGCGCCCGCCGGGGACGTCCCGGGAAGTCGGGGAGGGCCTCGCGGGCCCGGTCGCAGAGGCTGATCACGTAGTCGAAGCGGTGGCCGGTGAGCGTGTCCCAGTGCCGGGCCGGCCGGCCGGCGACGTCGATCCCGTAGACCTCGGAGAGCACCCGGACGGTGTGCGGATGCAGGCCGGCGGGCCGAGGCCGGCTGCCGGCGCTGGTCACCTCGACCCGGTCGCCGGTGCGGTGGCGCAGCAGGGCCTCGGCGATGGGGGAGCGGGCGCTGTTGCCGGTGCAGACGAAGAGCACCCGGCCCCGCGCGGTGCCGCCGCCGGACGACGGGTGCAGGGCGGGGTGCAGGGCCGCGCCGGCCGCCCGGAACGCGCCGGCGCACCGGTCCAGCTCCAGGTGGTAATAGGTGTCGCGGCCGTCGAAGGTGCTCCGGACCGTGGTGACCAGCCCGGCCTGGCGCAGCAGCCGCAGATGGTAGGAGACCAGATTCTGCGGCTCGCCGCTGAGCGCGACCAGGTCACGGACGCGCTGGTCGCTGGTGGCCAGCTCGGTCAGCAGCCGCCACCGCAGCGGGTGGGCGGCCAGCCGGAGGAACGCCGGAGGCGGTGGGTGGGACGCCACCCCGCCAGATTACATCAAATCAGTTTGATGGGATGGTCGCCTTTCGTAGGATCGTCGCGGACATTCGATCGACGAAGGGAAATGTGACGATGGCGCAAGTCGCTGTCCGCCCGGCGGCGCCGCCGGTGGTCAAGGTCGTGGTGATCGGGCTGGCCCTGCTCGCCGTGCTGAACATCGTCCGGGCCGTCGTGCAGGTGCCCTACAACCTGTCGCACACCTCCTACGGCGACGCCGCGCGGATCCTCTACGTCGGACTGAACGCGATCACCGTGCTCTTCTCGCTCTTCGTGCTGCTGCTCGCCTGGTTCCTCTGGCAGGGCCGGCAGTGGGCCTGGATCACCTGCATGCCGTTGCTCGGCCTGGCCGCGCTGTGGGGCGGGATCATGCTGCTGCCCCCGCTGGTCGACGGGAAGTTCCCGGGGGCCGGGCTGACCGTGCTGGCGGTCGCGGTGGGGATGCTGCTGGCGCTCACCGCGCCCGCCTCGGCCCGGCGGTTCTTCACCCGCAGATAACCCCTAAACCGGTCGACAACGGTACGGCCGGATGGGCAGCATGACCGGCGTGGACTTACGGGGGCCGGGGCGATTTCTGTGGTGGCTGGCGCGACAGTGCAAGGGACGGGTGGCCGCCGGGACCCTGTTCGGCTCGGCCTGGTTCCTCACGCTGGCGTTCACGCCGTACCTGATCTCCCGGGCCGTCGACGAGGGCGTGCGGCCGCGCAGCGTGCCCGCGCTGCTCGCCTGGACCGCCGGGGTGCTGGTCCTCGGCGTGGCCAGCGCCGGTCTCGGGATCATGCGGCACCGCAGCATGACCAAGCTGCGGCTGGCCGCCGCGCTGCGCACCGCCGACGAGGTGATGACGCACGCCACCCGGCTCGGCGCGGCCCTGCCGCGCCGGGTGACCGCCGGTGAGGTGGTCACCATCGGCATCTCCGACGTGTGGACGATCGGCCGGGCGATGAACGTCGGCAGCGTCGGGGTCGCCGCCTTGCTGGCCTGTTCGATGGTCGCCGTGCTGCTGTTCCGGACGTCGCCGGTGCTCGCCCTGGTCGTGCCGATCGGGGTGCCGCTGCTCGGGCTGGTCGTCGGGCCGCTGCTGCACCGCACACAGCGCGCCGGGTCGCACTACCGGGAGCGGCAGGGCGCGCTGAACGCGCGTCTGGTCGATGTGGTCGGTGGCCTGCGCATCCTCAACGGACTCGGCGGCAAGCAGACCCACCTGGAGCGTTACGAGCGGGAGTCGGCGCGGGTCCGCGAGCAGGGTTATCGGGTGGGCCGGCCGTCGAGCTGGATCGGCGCGCTCGGCGACGGCCTGCCGGTGGTCTTCCTCGCGGTGGTGATCTGGCTGGCCGCCCGGCTCGCGGCCGCCGGCGAGCTCACCGTCGGTGAGCTGATCGCGGTGTACGGCTACACCGCGATGCTGGTCGTGCCGGTGAGCGTCTTCATCTTCTGCGGCTTCGACCTGGCGCACGGCCTGGTGGCGGCCCGCCGGGTGACCGACTTCCTGCGGCTGCCCGTCGACGACCCGTCCGGCGAGCCGGCACCCGCCGGCCCGGCGGTCCTGCACGACCCGGAGTCCGGCGTGACCGCCGAGCCCGGCCGGCTGACCGCGCTGGCCGGCGCCCGCCCGGCCGACGCAGCCGAGGTCCTCGACCGCCTCGGGCGCTACGGCGTGACCACCGCGACCTGGGACGGCCGCCGCCTGGACCGGATCGCGATGGCCGGCATCCGGGAGCGGATCCTGGTGGCCGTCAACGACGCCGACCTGTTCGCCGGCTCGCTGCGCGAGGTGGTGGCTGGGCGGCACGAGCCGGAGGACGCGCGGGTCCGCGAGGCGATCCGGGTCGCCGTCGCGCACGACGTGGCCGACGACCTGGACCGCCCGGTCGAGTGGGGCGGGCGCAACCTGTCCGGCGGGCAGCGGCAGCGGGTCCGGCTGGCCCGGGCCGTCTACACCGACCCGGAGATGCTGCTCGCCGTCGAGCCGACCTCGGCGGTGGACGCGCACACCGAGGTGGCGATCGCCGAGCGGCTGGCCGAGGCGCGGGCCGGGCGGGGCACCGTGGTGGCGACCACCTCGCCGGTCTTCCTGGACCGGGCCGACGTCGTGCACTACCTGGTGGCCGGCCGGGTCGCCGCCTCCGGCACGCACCACGAGCTGCTGGCCACCGAACCGGGTTATCGCACCCTGGTCACTCGCGTCTTCGGGGAGGACGAGCTATGAGCGCGGCGCTGCCGATCGCGGATCAGCCCACGGTCCGGCGGGCCGCTCTCCGGCTGGTGGCGGTCGACCGGCGGGCCGTCGCCGGGCTGATCACGGTCAGTTCGCTGGCCGCCCTCGCCGCGCTGGGCGGGCCGTGGCTGCTCGGCCGGATCATCGACGCGGTGGCCGCCGGCAGCGGTGCCGGGCAGGTGGACCTGCTGGCTCTGGCCGTCCTGGGCTGTGCCGTCGTGCAGACGCTGCTGTCGCGGTACGCGCTCGCGATCGGCTACCGCTTCGGCGAGCGCACCGCCGCCCGGATCCGGGAGAGCTTCCTGCGCCGGGCGCTCAACCTGCCGGCCGCGGTGCTGGAGCGGGTGCCCTCCGGTGACCTCGCGGCCCGCGGCACCACCGATGTGGACGCGGTCGCCACCACGCTGCGCGACATCCTGCCGACCGTCTTCATCGCCGTGATCCAGCTGCTGTTCGTGGCGGTCGCCGTGGTGCTGCTCGACCCGCTGCTGGGCGTGGTCGGGGTGCTCGGGCTCTCCGGCATCTGGTTCGTGACGCAGTGGTACCTGCGGCGGGCGCGGGCCGCCTATCTGGCCGAGGGCGCGGCGAACTCGCGGCTCGCCGAGGAGCTGGCGGCGACCACCGCCGGCGCCCGCACCGTGGAGGCGTTCGGCCTGGCCGGCCGCCGCCTGGCGGCCGGACACGAGGCGATCACCGAGACCCGTCGCACCCGGCTCGCCACGCTCCGCCTGCGCAGTGTCTTCTTCCCGCTCGCCGAGACGTCGTACGCGGTGCCGACCGTGCTCATCCTGCTGCTCGGCGGGCTGCTCTACATCGACGGCCAGGTCAGCCTCGGCACGGTCGGTGCGGCCGTGCTCTATCTGCGGCAGCTGGTCAACCCGCTGGACACCATCCTGATCCGGATCGAGCTGATGCAGAGCAGCCTCGCCTCATTCGCCCGGGTGGAGGGGCTGAGCGTGATCCCGGCCGGCCCGCCGCCCACCACGGACACCCCGCGCGACGAGGTGATCGAGGTGACCGGGGTGCGGTACGCCTACGACCGGGGCCGCGACGTGCTGCACGACGTGCGGCTGACGGTCCGGCCGGGGGAGCGGCTGGCGATCGTCGGGCTCTCCGGCGCCGGCAAGTCCACTCTGGGCCGGCTGATCGCCGGGGTGGACCGGCCGACCGCGGGTTCGGTGACCGTCGGCGGGGTGCCGGTCGCTGACCTGCCGCCGGACGAGCTGCGCCGCCAGGTCGTGCTGGTCACCCAGGAGCACCACGTCTTCCGGGAGTCGCTGCGGGACAACCTGATGGTGCCCGCCTCCGACGGCGAGCTGCGCCGGGCGCTCGCCACGGTCGGCGCGGACTGGGCCGACGACCTGGACCGGGATCTCGGCGAGCAGCCGCCGGACGGCGCGCAGGCGCAGCAGCTGGCGCTGGCCCGGGTGGTGCTGGCCGACCCGCACACGGTGATCCTCGACGAGGCGACGGCGTTGCTCGACCCGACCGCGGCGCGGACCGCCGAGCGGGCCCTGGCGGCGGTGCTGCACGAGCGCACGGTGATCGCGATCGCGCACCGGTTGCAGACCGCACACGACGCCGACCGGGTGGCGGTGATGGACGACGGCCGGATCATCGAGCTGGGCACGCACGACGAGCTGGTCGCGGCCGGCGGGTCGTACGCGGCGCTGTGGCGGTCCTGGCACGGCGGCGACACCGTGCACGCCGGCCGGACGGAATCCTGAGGGTCCGAAAGTTTCGGCAATCGCGACCGCAACCCAACGTGGCTCGCGGTTTTCGTGCTGCCTGCGGCGCGCGGGTTGACGTCATAGATACACGGCTATACGTTTTGGGAGCGCTATCGATTTGAGTCCGAAACTTTCGGTGCCTGCCTGGAGCGTATCCCCATGCGAAGCTTCCTCGCGAGCGCGTCGGCCGTCCTCGTCGCGCTCACCCTCGCCCCTGCCGTCTCCCCATCCCCAGCCACTGCCGGCCCCGCCACCGGCCACGGCGACAGCAGCTATCTGAGCACCCGGCCCGGACCCGGCCGGTTCCCCCTGGTCGCCCGCGGTGCCGCCGCGCCGATCGTGACCGCCGCGAACGACCACGCCGGCGTCCTGCGGGTGGCCGGCGACCTCCGATCCGACCTGCACGCCGCCACCGGCGTGCAGCCCACCGTCAGCACCACCGGCGAGATCCCGGCCGGCAGCGAGCCGATCCTGGTCGGCACGATCGGCCGCAGCACCCTCATCGACCGCCTGATCAAGGCCGGCCGCCTCGACGTGCGCGGCATCGCCGGCCGCTGGGAGACCTCCCTGCAACAGGTCGTCGAGAACCCGCTGCCGGGCGTGCGCCGGGCGTTCGTGATCGCCGGCAGCGACCAGCGCGGCACCATCTACGGCGTCTACGACGTGTCCCGCAAGATCGGGGTCTCGCCCTGGCACTTCTGGGACGACGTGCCGGTCCCGCGCTCCGACGCGTGGTACGCGCTGCCCGGCCGGCACAGCCAGGGCACGCCGAAGGTGAAATACCGCGGCTTCTTCATCAACGACGAGAACCCGGCGACCGGCACCTGGGCGCCCGGCTACTTCGGGCCCGGCAAGGTCCCCGGCTACGAGGGCGGCCTGAACGCCGGTTACTACGCCAAGGTCTTCGAGACCATGCTGCGGCTGAAGGCCAACTACCTGTGGCCGGCGGTCTGGGGCCGGGCGTTCGCCGAGGACGACCCGCTCAACCACGAGACCGCCAGCCGGTACGGCGTGGTCATGGGCACCTCGCACGAGGCGCCGATGATGCGCGGCATCGAGGAGTGGAACCGGCACGCCAAGGCCGCGGTCCGCGACGCCAACGGCAACATCGTCACCCCCGGCAGCGACCCCTACGGCGGGACCGGCGAGTGGAGCTTCCGCCGCAACCGGGACGCGATCGTGGCCTACTGGCGCGACGGCGCGAAGCGGATGAAGGAGCAGGGCTTCGAGGGTGTCATCACGCTGGGCATGCGCGGCAACGGTGACGTCAGCCTGCCCGACGGTGACGGCATCGACCTGATGAGCACGATCATCGATACCCAGCGGGAGATCCTGCGCGAGTTCGGCCTGCAGGAGGCGCCCCAGGTGCAGACCCTCTACAAGGAGGTGCAGCGCTACTGGGACAAGGGCTACCAGCCGGCCGAGGACGTGACCGTCGTCTTCTGCGACGACAACTGGGGCAACATGCGCAAGCTGCCGCACGCCGGTCTGCCGGCCCGCAGCGGCGGTTACGGGCTGTACTACCACTTCGACTACGTCGGCGACGGCCGCAACTACAAGTGGGTCGACACCGTCAACCTCACCAACACCTGGGAGCAGCTGCATCTGGCGTACACCAAGGGGGTTGACCGTCTCTGGGTGGTCAACGTGGGTGACCTGAAGAACGAAGAGCTCCCCACGCAGTTCTTCCTGGACTACGCCTGGAACCCGGACGCGATCCCGCTGCACCGCATCGGCGACTGGGAACGCCGCTACGCGGCGGAGAACTTCGGTCCGGCGCTGGCCGGCGAGATCGCCGAGGTCCTCAGCCAGTACGGCTACCTGCAGTCGCGCCGCAAGCCGGAGTCGCTGAACCGGCGGATCTCCGGTGACGCGCAGACCGTGGTCTACAACGACCAGGAGAGCACGTTCACTCTGACCGACTATCGCGAGATGGACCGGGTGGTCGCCGAGTGGCGGGCGCTCGCCGCGAAGGCCGAGCGGATCAAACGGCGGATTCCCGCCGATCGGCAGGATGCCTATTTCCAGCTCGTCGATTACCAGGTCCAGGCGACCGCCAATCTGTACGAGCTACGGCGCGCCGAATTCACGAACATCATGTACGCGGCGCAGGGCCGGGCGGCCACCAACGACCTCGCCGACGAGGCGGAGGCCCGCTTCGCCGAGGACCAGGCGCTGAGCGATTACTACAACAACGAGCTGGCCGGCGGGAAGTGGGCCGGCTGGCAGACTCAGCCCAAGATCGGGTACGGCAACGCGGCCCGCTACAACAACGCGTCGTGGCAGCAGCCGCAGACCGACAACCACGTGGCCCTGCCGGACGAGATCTACCCGCACCTGAAGCGGATCGAGGTGCCGTCCACCGCCGCCATGGGTGTCACCGAGACGTTGCCCGAGTTCAGCCCGTGGCAGTCGCAGCCCCAGCAGTTCCTGGAGGTCTACAACAAGGGCACGACACCGTTCCGGTACCGGATCACCACTGGTCAGCCGTGGCTGAAGGTGACACCGAGTTCGGGACGCGTGGACAAGCAGATCCGGGCCACGGTCGCGGTGGACTGGCGAAAGGCACCGAAGGGTGTCACGACCGTACCGATCACGGTTGAGGGCGCGGGTGGCACCCAGGTCGTGCAGGCCTCGGTGCGCAACCCGGAGATCAAGCCGCAAGGCTTCGCGGAAGCGAACGGCTACGTCGCGATCGACGCGGCGCACTACCACCGCAAGGTCGGCGACTGGCGGCTGCTGCCGCACATCGGCAAGAGCACCGACGGGCTGACGCCGCTCAGCGAGGGCGCCAAGCTCGAATACCGGATGACGCTGACCACCACCGGGCCGGTCAAGGTGTCCGCCTGGCTGTCGCCGCGCAACAACGTGCTGCCCACGCCGGGCCTGCGCTACGCGGTCTCGGTCGACGGCCAGCCGGCGCAGACGGTCGACATCATCGCCGCGACCGGCGCCGACGACACCGCGATGAACCGGCAGTGGGCCCGCAACACCTCCGACAACATCAACATCACCACCACCACGCACACCATCGACAAGCCGGGCGTGCACACGCTGACCTTCCACGCCGTCGACCCGACCGTGATCCTGCAGCGGCTGGTCGTCGACACCGGCGGCGTGAAGTACAGCTACCTCGGCCCGCCCGAGAGCCGGAGGTACTGAGCCATGCGCAGACGTACCGTTCTGGCCTCCGGGGGCGCCGCCGCCTCGGCCGTGCTGCTCGGCAAGGGCATCGGGTCGCGACCCCGCTGGACCCACACCTGGACCGCGATGCCGCAGCTCACCGAACCGCACAACCTGCCGCCCGCGCCGTTCACCGGAACCGACTCGGTGCTGGTGAACACCACGATGCGGCAGACGCTGCGGACCACGGTCGGCGGCCGGCAGCTGCGGGTCCGGTTCTCCAACGCGTTCGGCGGGGCCGACCTGCCGATCACCGCGGCCGCCGTGGCGCTGCCCGCGGGCGGCGCCGCCGGGGTGGCGGAGATCCGCCCGGGCACGTCGCGTCCGCTCACCTTCGGCGGCCACCGCTCGGTGGTGGTGCCGGTCGGCGCGCAGATGGTGTCCGACCCGGTCGACATGCCGGTGGCGGGCGCGGCCAACCTGACCGTGACCACCTTCCTGGCCGAGGGGCAGGCCACCCTCGAACTGACCTCGCACCCCGGCTCGCGGACCACGTCGTGGCTGGTGCACGGGGACGCGGTGCACGAGACCACGCTGGCCGGGGCGACCCCGACCGACCACTGGTACCTGATCAGCGGCGTCGAGGTGACCGCCGTGAACGTCGCCGGGCTGGTGGTGCTCGGCGACTCGCTCACCGACGGCCGGGGCTCCACCGCCAACGGCAACGACCGCTGGCCGGACCAGCTGCTGGCCCGGCTGCGCGGCAACGACGTGGCGGTGCTCAACCAGGCGGCCGGCGGCAACCGGGTGCTGCGCGACGGGCTCGGGCCGAACGCCCTGTCCCGGCTCGACCGCGACGTCCTCGCCGTCACCGGGGCCACCTGGCTGCTGGTCTTCGAGGGGGTGAACGACATCGGCACCGCCGAGGCCACCGAGGCGGCGCAGCAGCGGGTGGTGGCGGACCTGATCGGCGCGTACCGGCAGATGGTGCTGCGTGCGCACGCGCAGGACCTGACCGTGTACGGGGCGACGCTCACCCCGTTCGGCGGGAACATCTACGACGACGCGGGCGGGCTGCGTGAGCAGTCCCGGCAGGCGGTCAACCGGGCGATCCGGGGCGGGCTGTTCGACGCGTACGTGGACTTCGACGCCGCGGTCCGGGATCCGGCACAGCCACGCCGG
The DNA here is from genome assembly GCF_040638955.1 of Actinoplanes sp. NPDC024001. Classification (NCBI taxonomy): domain Bacteria; kingdom Bacillati; phylum Actinomycetota; class Actinomycetes; order Micromonosporales; family Micromonosporaceae; genus Actinoplanes; species Actinoplanes sp. NPDC024001. The sequence continues at coordinate 35,465 of NZ_JBEZZB010000055.1, read as the reverse complement.
ATCGCCGACGCCTACAACACCGGTGACAACCTGCACCTCAACCCGGCCGGGTACGCCGCGCTGGCCGCAGCGGTGCCCCGCCGGTTGCTGACCAGAAATCCTTAAACCTCCGGCGTGCCGGGCCGATCAGTGCGGGGTCGAGTCCCGGCCGTGGAGGTGCCCGTGCACGAGCAGCGGATACGGGCGATCCGTGCCGGCGCCCTGTACTGCTGCTCGCCCGCCCTGCTGGCCGTCGTCTACGCGGCGGCCACGTGGGGCGAGCCTGGCCGGGTCGCCATGCTCACCGTGGCGCTGACGATCCTGGTCGCCACCGCCCTCGCCGGGGCGGTCGCGACCAGGATCGTCGCGTCCCGCCGGTGGATGGTGCCCCAGCACATCGGGGCGTTCGTCAACCTGGTCGGCTACGTCGTGCTCGCCCTGCTCGACGGCGGGATCGCCGGCCCGCTCGGCGCCCTCATCCCGACCTCGACCGTGCTGCTGGCCACGGTCCTGCTGCCGCGCGCCTTCCTCGGTGTGGTGACGCTCAACGCGATCGGGTACGGACTGGTCGTCGTGTACGGCGACCCCGCGCCACCCGGGTACTGGCTGGTGCACGCGCTCGGCTTCGGCGCCGCGGCGGTGCTCTGCCTGCGCCACTCGATGACGCTGGCGTCGCTGCGCCGGCGCCTCGCCGACAACTCACGGACCGATCCGCTCACCGGCTGCCTGAACCGGCGCGGCTTCGACGAGCGGGTGGCGGCCGCGCTGGCCGACGCTGGGCCGGTGACGCTGGTGCTGCTGGATCTCGACCACTTCAAGCAGGTCAACGACGCCTACGGGCACCGGGCCGGCGACGAGCTGCTCGCCTGGGTGGGTCAGGAGCTACGAGCCTTCCCCACTGTCGCCGGCCGTCTCGGTGGCGACGAGTTCGCGCTTCTGCTGCCCGGCGTGGACAGCGCCGCGGCCGCCCGCATCGTGGACCAGGTCCGGGACCGGCTGCGCACCGGGGCGCCGTCGAGTTTCGGCGCCGCCACCTGCCCGCGGGACGCCCGGGACGCGGCCGGGCTGGCGAGCGTCGCCGACCGGCGGCTCTACGCGGACAAGGCGGCCCGCGTACGCCGGGCGCCGACCGCCGAGGAGGTGGCCCGGGCCCGCGCCGGATCCGGAACGACCGGGCCCGCGGCGACCGTCGGCGGCCGGGAACGGCGACGGCACTCGATCGCCGACCCCGGCTGGATGTCCGTCGCCCAGACCTGCGTGGCCCTGGTCTACCTGGCGCTGTTCACCGCCGGGAACCCGCACCGCGGCGTGATGCTGACGATCTGCCTCTGGGGCTTCGCCGCCGGCCTGGCGGTGGTGCTCGGCGCGACGTGGCTCAGCCGGTCGCGGGCCGCCCGCCCGCTGATGCTGGCGTTCTCGGTGAGCTCGTTCCTCAGCCTCGCCGCGATCGCCTTCCTCGACGGCGGGGTGAGCAGCACCCTCGGCGTCGGGATGCTGCTGCCGATCCCGCTGCTGATGCTCAGCATGCGGCCCCGGGTCGCGGCGCCGGTCGCGGTCGCCGCCGGCGCGCTCTACGTGGCGCTGGCCGTGGCCGAGGGCGCCTCCAGCGGCTGGTACGTCGCGACGAACCTGCTCGGCACCGCCGCCACCGCGGTCGCCTGCGCGCTGCAGGGGCGGATGGCCGCCACGCAGCGGCGGATGCTGACCCGGCTCGCCCGGGTCGACGTGCTCACCGGAGTGCTCAACCGGCGCGGATTCGGCGAACGGTTCGCCGCCGAGACCGCGCGGGCTCGCCACGCCGCCCTGCTGGTCGCCGACCTGGACGGGTTCAAGCAGCTCAACGACCTGCACGGGCACGCCGCCGGTGACGACCTGCTGCGCTGGGTCGCGGCCACCCTCCAGGACGGCGCCGGCCCGGACGCCGTGGTCGGCCGGCTCGGTGGGGACGAGTTCGTGATGCTGGTCGGCGGCGACCGGCCCGACGCGGTCGCCGAGTTCCTGCGGGCCGCGCTGGCCGAACGGACCGGGGTCAGCATCGGCGTCGCCGTGCTCGACCGGGACGGCGCCGACTTCGACACCCTGTACGCGGCCGCCGACGCCCGCCTCTACCAGCAGAAGAACGCCCGTAGGGTCACAGATCCCGGGCCAGTTCACCCACCCGCCGCAGGTGTGCTGCTCTGACCTCGGCCCAGCGTCCCGGATCGTCGCCGCGCAGCGTCGAACCGCCGAGCACGACGAACTCGCCGCGCTCGGCCCGCGCGCCGATCCGGTCGGTGATCATCGCCGTGCGCATGGCCTGGTGACAGCCGGAGGCCTCCAGCTCGGCGACGCTGTAACCGGCGGTGCAGAGCACGAGCGCGGCGCGAGCCGGGCGCAGCCGCATCGGCCGGTACGCCCAGCCGACCGTCCACACCCGGTCGAACCAGCCCTTGAGCAGCGCCGGGCAGTCGGCCCACCAGACCGGGTAGACGAACGCCCACACGTCGGCGGCGTCCAGGCGGGCCTGTTCCGCCGCCACGTCCGCGGGAACCGGGTCGCCGTCGCGACGATGGTATTCCGACCGGGTCAGCTCCGGCCGGAAGCCCATCGCGTAGAGATCCGACACGGTGTGCGGGTGCCCGGCCTCGTCGAGCCCGGCCCGGAAGGCGTCGAGCACCTCCCGGGTGAAGCCGTGCTCGGCCGGATGCGCATAGACGACATGCACGTTGATCACGCGGGGGATTGTCGCAGCCGGAATCGGGAAACAGCACGGACATGACCGACGAAGCCGAACCGCGCCCACCGCTCAGCCCGGACCCGCCGGCCCCGCCGGGACAGGAGGATCTGGTGGTGCCGGACCTGCCGCTGCCCGAGCGTGACGACCGCGAGGTCCCCGAAGGCGACTCCGACGTGACCCGCAAAGCCGGCGCCACCGAAGCACCCGACTGACGCCCGAGCCGTTCCGGCGCCGCCCTATCGCATGCGGGGCGCCAGGAGCAGTTCGTGCAGCGGGTCGTGGGGCAGCGTGGGCGTGCCGGCGACGACGAAGTCGGCACGCTCCCACGGGCGGTCCCGGCTGAGGAACGGGATCTCCTCGGCCATCCACTCGTCCCACTCGCGGCGGGCGGTCTCCGGGTCGAGCCCCTGCTCCACGTCGCGGCGCAGGCCGCGCTCCTCGGCGCCGGCGAAGTCCGACTGAACCCAGACCGCGACGTCGATCAGCGCGGTCAGCTCCTTCCGGGACGCGCCCACCCCCTCGACGAGGACCGCGCTGCGTCCGGCCGGCACCTCGATGCCGCCGGCCCGCCCGCGTTCCCGCCAGGCCGGCGGCGTGAAGCTGACCGCCCGCCCGGCGTGCAGCGGCGTGAGGACGTGCTCGGCCATCAGATCGGCCCAGTCGAAGCGGGACTGCCACCACGCCACGTCGTCGGTGTGCACGACGGCCGACCGGGGGAGCGCCGACTGCAGACGCCCGGCCAGGCTGGACTTGCCCGCTCCGCCGCGCCCGTCGATCGCCACGATCAGCGGCCGCCCGGCGGGCCGGGCGGCGGAGGTCGTCAGTGTTCGGGCGAAGTCCGAGAGCGCCGAGATCCGCCACGGTCCCGCCGCCGGCTCGTCGGGGCCCGGTCGCATGGAAGCTCCAGAGAGAGTGCGCCGGTGGCGGCCACAGCGGTCGCCACCGGCGGATGATCACTTCTTCTTGCTCTTCTTGCTGTCCTTCTTCTTGTCCTTCTTCGACTTCTTCGCCATGGTGAGCCCCCCTCTCACGTCAGATGGTGTCCTCGTGCGACACCGAGGGTTAACCTAGGCGACCTCACGGTTACCTGTCACCCAACGCAAGGTGAACTTACTGTCCGTGATCGGCTCACTCGCGCGCCCCGAGCAGCGCCACCGGCCGTTCCCGGGTCGCCGACCACGAGGTGATCACGCTGGTCACGCCGGTCGCCAGCAGAGTCACCCCGGTCAGCCCGAGCAGCAGCAACCACGGCGGGTCGAGTGTCGCCGTCCCGGTGATCGCCGCTGTGCTGGTCATCGCCGCGACGAAGGCGCCGGCCGCCGCGACCAGCCCGAGCAGGATGCCGGCGACCGTCACCACCGACGACTCGGCCAGCGCCGACCGGATCACCTGGCCCCGGGACAGCCCGGTCACCCGCGCCTCGGCGAACTCGCGGCGCCGGGCGGCCGCGCCGATCACCACCGAGTTCACCACGCCGACCAGGGCGTACAGGGCGCCGAGACCGAGCACCAGCACCATGATCTTGTTGCTGGTGGCGTTGCGGTTCGCGGCGTCGGTGGCGAGCCACTCGTCCACCGTGGAGACGGTCCCGAAAGCGGTGAGGTCGGGCCGGGCGCCGGGCTGTACCCGTACGAAAGTGGCACTGGAGGCCGCGGCGAGCTGAGCCGGCGGCACCAGGCCGGCCGCAAGCAGAAGGTCCGCGCCGCCGCTCGCGGCGGCCGGCACGCCGGCGGCGACCGGAAGGTCGCCCAGGTCGAGACCGGGAAGCTCGACCCGCGCGGTCCCGGCGGCCAGGTCGCCGCCCGGACCGGTCGCGGCCGTGCGGGGGTCCAGGCCGCGCAGCGCCGCACTGCCGGGATGGATCTCCGCGTACGCCGGGAAGTCCACCACCAGCACCGTGATCGTGTCGGTCTCCCGCTCGTCAGCGTCCCCGGTGGTGGCGCGGGCCGGCAGCTCGATCTCGGTCGACGCCGCCGCGACCCCGGGCACCGCGGCGATCCGTTCGCCGGCCGGCCCGGACGACTCGACGACCAGGTCGGCGGCGGTCGCCCGGCGCAACTGCTCCACACCGGACGTGGTGAACGACGCCGACGCACCGGCCTGCCCGGCCACGAGCGCGACCAGAACCGTCACCGGCGCCGCCACCGAGGCGCTGCGCCGCCGCCCGTCGCGCAGGTTCGCCCGGGCCAGCGAGCCGAGCGGCCCACCCGCACCGGCCGGGATCAGCCGGGCCACCGCCGGCACCAGCAGCGGGCCGAACGCGGCGGCCGCCACCGCGGCGCACAGCGGCACGTTCATCGCCATCGCCTGGCCGCCGTCCGGGCCACCGTGCGGCGCCACGATCATCAGGGCCAGCGCCCCGCCGAGGAAGAGCAGGCCGAAGACCCAGCGCGCGGCGGTCATCACCCGGGCCGCCTCGCCGGAGTCGCGCAGGGCGTCGAGGGGCCGCACCCGGGCCGCCCGGTGCGCGGCGGCCAGCGCGCCGGCGACGGCCAGCATCAGGCCGGTGCCGAGCGACGCGCCGATGATCCAGCTGCGCCACTCGCCGTGGAAGCCGTCCGGGACGAAGCCCATCCGGCGCATCAGCCAGGCGTGCACCGCCATCACGCCGAGGCCGGCCGGGATGCCCAGGCCGGCGCCGAGCCCGCCGAGCAGCACCGCCTCGCCGAGCAGCAGCCGGCGCAACTGGCCCCGGCTGCCGCCGGCCAGGCGCAGCAGCGCGAGGTCACGGCGGCGCTGTTCCACGGTGAAGGCGAAGGTCGAGCTGATGATGAAGATCGCCAGGAAGGCGGCGCCGCCCATCACCACGCCGAGCATCGAGACGGCGGCCGACCGGCCGTCGTCGAAGCGCATCTGCGCCATGGGGGACAGGCCCGGCGGCGGGTCCATGGTGGCCGCGGTGATCAGCAGGAGCAGCGAGGACTGCACCAGCGCGACACCCAGGCACACCGACAGGGCGGCGCCGACGAACAGGGTCCATCGCTCGGCGATGCCTACCCGCGGCGGAAAACCGAAGGAAACCCGTTCGGTCCCGGCCCAGCAGAGTCGCAGCACCTCAGCGCTCCCAGGCCGCGAGCCGCTCGGCGACCGCGTGCGTGTCCGCGCCGGCCAGCCGGTCGACGACCCGGCCGTCGCGCAGGAAGACCACCGCGTCGGCGCGGGCCGCCGCGCCCGGGTCGTGGGTCACCATGACGATGCTCTGCCCGCCGTCCGCCATGGCCCGCAGCAGGTCCAGCACGGTACGCGCGGCCGTGGAGTCCAGCGCGCCGGTCGGCTCGTCGGCGAAGAGCACCTCCGGCCGGGTCACCATGGCCCGGGCGATCGCAACCCGCTGCTGCTGGCCGCCGGAGAGCTCGCGGGGCCGGTGCCGGACCCGGTCGGCGAGCCCCACCGCGGTGAGCACCGAGCGCACCTCGGCCCGGCGCGGCGCGTGCCCGGCCAGCCGCAGCGGCAGCGCCACGTTCTGCTCGGCCGTCAGCGAGCCGATCAGGTTGAAGCTCTGGAACACGAAGCCGATCCGGGTGCGCCGCAGCTCGGTGAGCTGCTGGTCGCCGGCGTCGGTGATATCGGTGCCGGCCACCACCACCCGGCCCGCGTCGGCGCGTTCCAGCCCGGCGGCCAGGTGCAGCAGTGTGGACTTGCCCGAGCCGGACGGGCCCATCACCGCGGTCCACCCGCCGCGCGGCAGGTCCAGGTCGACGTCGTCGACCGCGCGGATCGCCGCGGAGCCACGTCCGTACGTGCGTGTCACCCCGCGCAGCGAGACCGCGGTGGTGGTGTCCACTGTCGTTGTCATGGCTACGACGCTAGGGAGGAAACCGCTGGTAATCGCTGATGCCTGCACCCGGATCGGAGGGGGAGAAAACTCTACCCTCCGGCCAGGATGGCATCGGCCGCGTTGGCGGGACCGTCGATGTCGGCGTACACCTTGCGGATTTCCTCAGCGGCCTGCCGGTAGCGACCGTCGGTGAGCAGCTCGCCGGCGAGCGCCGTCAGGCGCGGGCCGCCGGCGTCGCGGGGCCGCACCCACCGGCCGGCGCCGCGCCGCCGCACCAGGCTGACGTTGAGCTGCTGCTCGATCTGTAACGGGAGGCCGAGCAGCGGCACCCCGGCGGCCATCGCGGTCTGCACGCTGCCCTGCCCGCCAGAGGTGACGGCGAGATCCACCCGGGGCATCACCAGGTGGCTGGGCAGGACGCCGCCGACCAGCACCCGGTCGTCAGCGAGGTCACTGAGGTCGTGGACCGTGCCGGCGACCAGGACACGGGCGCCGAGCGGGCGCAGGGCGCGGACCGTCGCGCGCACCAGACCGGCGGTGCTGGAGCTGATGGCGACGTAGACGACCGGGCCGGGCTGGTCCAGGAACCGCTCCACCTCGTCCGGAAGGGGAACCGGGAGGTGGGCGAAGAGCGGGCCGGTGACCCGCAACCGGGTTCCCGGGCGGTAGCCGCGGCCGGGCCGCCAGGCCTCGATCCGCTCCGCCGGCACACCGAGCACCTCCGGCGCCTCGGTGACCAGGGTGAGGTCGCCCTGCAGCAGGGCGGCGGTGCTGGGCAGCCCGGGCACGCCCAGCTCGGCGGCGACCCGGTTGAAGCCACCGCAGTAGAAGCGCACCCGGCTCAGCAGCGCGCCGGTGAGCCGGACGGCCGGCGGCAGGGGCCGGCTCCGGAAGACCGGCGGCGCCCAGCTGGCCGAGTGCTCGGTGACGAGGCGGATGCCGGCGAGCCGGCTGGAGAGGGTGGCGGTCAGGGAGAAGCCGGTGACCACCGTGCCGATGCCGTGGCGGGTGAAGTATTCCGCCTCGGCCGTCACGTACGCCCGCAGCTCCGCGTCGCTGTAGGCGCTCTGCCGGACGGGCCCGCTGCTCGGCTGCTCGCGCAGGAAACGGGAGCAGCGCTCGTCGTCCATCCGCGGCCCGATCAGGTCGTAGTCGATGCCGGCGGCGCGCAGGGCGGACTCGAAGGTGCCGCCGTAGGTGGCGACCCGCGGGGTGACGCCGCGCTGCTGGAGCGCCCGGTAGATCTCGATCATGCGGGAGGTCTGCGACAGGTAGGCGCAGTGCGGCAGCAGGCAGATCGAGTTGCGCAATATATTGCTGACCATGTGTGTAATATATTGCGAATGTCAAGCCTCTTCGACCTGGGCGAGGGTTCCCGGCTCACCCCGCCGGTGCGCGCCTTCCGGGCCAGCCTGGTGCTGGCCCAGCGGCTGCGCTACCTGATGGACGACCGCCTGCGCGCCGACGGGCTCACCACCCAGCAGGCCGCCCTGCTCACCGTGGTCCGGGCGCTGGACCGGCCGGCGCTGACCGAGGCCGCCGCCGCGCTCGGCACCACCCATCAGAACGTGGCCCAGCTGGTCGCCGCGCTGGAGCGCAAGGGCATGCTGCGCACCGAGCCGGACCCGGCCGACCGGCGCCGGCGCCGCCTCGCCGCGACCGAGGACGGCGCCCGTTACTGGAGCGAGCGGGACGCGGACGACGAGGCGGCGGTGGCCGAGTGGTTCGCCGCTCTCACCCCGGCCGAGCTGGCGACGCTGACCACGCTGACCGAGAAGCTCCTGGCCGGCCTGCCCAAATGATCGTGGGGACTTCGGGCGCCCAGCGCACCCGAAATCCCCACAGCGGCCTTTACGGCAGGGTGACGATCTCCCGGCCGAGCGGCCACAACGCCGCCGGGACCAGCTTGAAGTTGGCGATGCCGAACGGGATGCCGATGATCGTCACGCACTGGGCGATCCCGGCAAGGATGTGCGTGAGGGCGATCCACCACCCGGCCAGCACCAGCCACAGGATGTTGGCGATCCCGGAGGCGACGTGCACACCGGGACGGCTCTCGATGGTCCGCCCGAACGGCCAGACGGCGTAGACGGCCAGCCGCAGCGAGGCGACACCGAACGGGATCGTCACGATCAGCAGGAAACAGATCAGAGCGGCGATCCCGTACGCGATACCGAGCGCCCAGCCGAAGAAGATGAACCAGAGAATGTTGAGAATGAGGCGTACCACGATCTCAGGGTGACGTACGGACGCCACCCTGATCGGGCGCCGGCGTCGTGGTGTGGAGAGCGGGAACCGGCTCGGCGGCGAGTCTGCGCTGCACCGCCAGCGCCGCGGCGGCGCCGATCGCCCCGGCCGCGACGATCGCGCTGAAGAGCACCGTCCGCCGGCGGCGCCGTGACGGCGGAGGCCCGTAACGCAGCACCGTCCACGCCCCACCGGTACGCCGGGCGCCCTCCGCGCCGATGACCACCGCCTGCCGGCCGGCTCGGTTGCCCAGCGCCGAGAGGTTGCGGCCCGCGGCACGCGCCTTGATCACGACGACTTTCGGATCCCTTGCTCGGGACATCGCATCCACCACCCCTGAGATCGGATCGGCCCAGCCTGTCCCATCCGGGCGCGCCCGGCCTCACCCGCGCCGGATGAGGTCCGGGCCCGCCCGGCACACCCACACTGGCCGGGTGGCGACGACAGGATGGCTGCGCCGGGTGGCGCCGGAGCGGGGCACGCTGCGCAAAGACGTCGTCGCCGGCCTGCCCGGGGCGATCAGCGGGGTGCCGGACGGGATGGCCGCCAGCGTGCTGGCCGGGGTGAACCCGGTGCACGGCCTCTACGCGAGCATCGCCGGCCCGGTCGGCGGGGGCCTGACGTCCAGCACCCGCCTCATGGTGATCACCACGACCAGCGCGGCCGCGCTCGCCGCCGGGTCGGCGCTGGCGTCCGTCCCGGATGAGGACCGGCCGCGGGCGATGTTCCTGCTGACCGTGCTCGCCGGGGCGCTGATGATCGTCGCCGGGATCGCCAAACTGGGCCGCTACACCCGGTTCGTGCCGCACTCGGTGATGATCGGCTTCCTCTCCGGGGTGGCCGCCAACATCGTGTTCGGGCAGCTCCCGCACCTCGTGGGCGCCGACACCAGCGGGCCGTTCGCGCTGGCCAAGGCGTGGGACCTGATCCTGAACCCGGATCGGGTGCAGCCGGCCGCGGCCCTGGCCGGGATCAGCGCCCTGGCGATCCTGGTGGTGTTGCGGCGCACCCGGGTGGCCGCGTACTCCACGCTGATCGCGCTGATCCTGCCCAGCCTCGCGGTGGCCGTGCTGGCCGCCGGTGGGGCGCCCCGGGTCCGTGACATCGGCGAGATCCCCAGCGGCCTGCCCATGCCGGTCCTGCCCCGGCTCGAGGACTTCTCGTTCAGCCTGCTCACCGGCGCGTTCGCGGTCGCCGCGGTGGTGCTCGTGCAGGGCGCCGGGGTCAGCGAGTCCGCGCCCAACCCGGACCGCAGCCGCTCCGACGCGAACCGCGACTTCGTGGCGCAGGGCGTCGGCAACGTGCTGGCCGGGCTCTTCCGTGGCCAGCCGGTCGGCGGCTCGGTCGGGCGGACCGCGCTGAACCTCTCGGCCGGCGCCGCGGGACGCTGGGCCGCGATCTTCTCCGGCCTGTGGATGGCCCTCATCCTGCTGCTCTTCTCCGGGCTGGTCGGGGCGGTGGTGATGTCGACGCTGGCCGCGGTGCTGATCTTCGCGGCGGTCGGGTCGCTGCGGCCCGGAGCGGCCCGGGCCATCCTGCGCACCGGGCGGATCTCCCAGATCGCGATGATCTCGACGTTCGTGGCGACCCTCTTCCTGCCGGTGGCCGCGGCGGTCGGGCTGGGCCTGGTGCTGTCCCTGCTCATGCAGCTCAACCAGGAGGCGATCGACCTGCGGGTGGTGGAGCTGGTCCCGCACCGGGGCGGTTTCCTCGAACGGCCGGCCGCGCCCCGGCTGGAGTCGGGGCGGGTCGTTCTGCTCGACGTCTACGGCAGCCTCTTCTACGCCGGCGCCCGGACCCTCCAGTCCCGCCTGCCCGACCCAGCCGGAGCGGACCGTCCCGCCGTGGTGCTCCGGCTGCGGGGCCGGGTCATGCTCGGCGCGACCGCCTTCGCGGTCCTGGCCGACTACGCCGAGCGGCTGGCCGACGGCGGGGGACGGCTCTACCTCAGCGGCGTCGACCCGGCGGTGGTCCGGCAGGTGGAACGCAACCGGACGCTGGTGCGGATGGACGGCGTCCGGATCTTCGAGGCGAGCGAGGTGGTCGGCGAGTCAAGCCTGGAGGCGTATCACGAGGCCCGCCACTGGCTCGCCGAAACCTGAGAGGGTGGAGGCGTGCGGGTAGAGGTGGCAGACAAGACGGACCTGACCTTCGACGACGGCTCGCCGGTGCGGGCGGCCTCCGCGGTCGCGCCGTTCGGCGACGGATGGCTGGTGGTGCAGGACGACGCCACCCACGCGGCCTGGGTGCGGCCCGGATCGACGGTGGCGGTGCGCGTCGCCGAACCGGTCGAGGGTCTGGAGGTGTTCAGCGAGGCGGCCGGCACGAAACACCTGAAGCCGGACTTCGAGGCGGCCTGCCCGGTCCCGTCCGGGGTGCTGCTGCTCGGCTCCGGCTCGTCGCCGGCGCGGATGCGGGCGTCCCTGGTGCGGCCGGGGGCGTCGTTCGCGACTGCGGACGTGACTTCGGCGTACCGGGAAGTGGCCCTTGCCCTGGACCTGCGTCCCGACCAGCTGAACCTGGAGGGTGCCTGCCTGGTCGGCGACCGGCTGCGCTGGTTCCAGCGCGCCAACCTCGCGGCCGGAGCGCCCACCGCGAGCGTCGATGTCGATCTCGCGGCGCTGCTCGCCGCGATCAGCGGCGAGGCCGCCGCCCCTATCAAGATCGATGGGGTACGACGGTACGACCTCGGCACGATCGGCAGCGTGGCGCTGGCGATCACCGACGCGGTGGCGCTGCCGGACGGCCGGGTGCTGGTCAGCGCGGCCGCCGAGGACACCCCGAACGCCGTGGACGACGGCCCGGTCGTCGGCGCGGCGGTGGCCCTGCTCGACGGGGAGCGGGTGGTCGCGGTCGCCGAACTGCCCGAGCCGGACAAGGTGGAGGGGCTGGCGGTGCGCGAGATCACCGCCGACGGCATCCGCCTGCTGGCCGTCGTCGACGCCGACGACCCCACCGTCCCGTCTCGGCGCCTCGACCTCTGGATCCGCGACCTACCCACCGTGTGATGCCGCGCCGCGACCTCACCCGCAAGTTGTGCCTGGGTGGAGTTGCGGCGCGGAGCGCGCCGCAACTCCACCGAGCGATTGTCAGACGATGGTGACCAGGCCGGTGTCGAGGTCGTAGCGAGCCCCGACCACCGCGGTGGTGCCGTGCTCGACCGCCTCGCGGACGATCTCGCTCTGCTCGACCAGCGCCTCGGCCTGTGCCCGGATGTTCGCCCGCACTCCCAGCTCGACGCCGTTGGGGTCGTTGGCGAACGGGGTGAGGATCGGGCGCAGCGCGTCGACCAGCGCGCCGATGTGGCCGGGCGGCTGGGTGCCGGTGCGGATGGCGTTGATCGTCGCGGAGACGGCGCCGCACCGCTCGTGGCCGAGGACCACGACCAGCGGGGGAGCGAACTCCTCCACCGCGTATTCGATGCTGCCGAGCAGCAGGTCGTCGACGATGTTGCCGGCCACCCGGTTGTCGAACAGGTCACGATGCCCTGGTCGAAGAGCAGCTCCGGCGCGACCCGGGAGTCGGCGCAGCCCAGGATCACCGCGAACGGGTCCTGACCGGCGGCGACCTCGCGGATCCGCTCCGGGCCCTGCCGCGGGTGCCGGGCCCGCCCGGCGACGAAGTGGCGGTTTCCTTCTATCAGCGCGCGCAGGGCGGCGCGCGGGGTCTCTGGCCGCTGGCCCGAGGCGGCGGCCGGGGTGGCAGCGAGAGCGATCGATCCGGCGACGGCGCCACCCGCGGCGAACAGGGCACGACGGCGCATTGTGGACTCCAGCATGACTTCTCCAAGACATCGAGGGACGCCGAACAGCCTGCTCCCGCCCGGGCCGGAGTTCTATCGCGATCAAGACACTTTGTCCTGTGTCACCGTTGAAACGTTCTATTGACCGCCGACCAGTGCTGCTGGACGATGAAGGAAAGCGCTTTCCTGCACCTGCGAGGAGCTACGGAAGCATGTCTGACCCCCGATATCGCGCGGCCGTCGTCGGCACCGGCGCCATCGCCGCGGCGCACGCCCAGGCCATCCAGGACCACCCCGACCGGGTACGGCTGACCGCGGTCGCCGACCTCGACGCCGATCGTGCGCGCACGTTCGCCGAGGCCTGGCACGCGCCGGCCGTGGCCACCGACCTGACCGCCCTGCTGGCCGGCGGCGAGCTCGACCTCGTCCATCTCTGCACCCCGCCGTCGACGCACGCGCCGCTCGCCCGGCAGTGCCTGGAGGCCGGCGTGCACGTGCTCGTCGAGAAACCGCCGACGCTGTCGCTGGCCGAGCTGGACGAGCTCGCCGAGGTGTCCCGCGACACCGGCGCGCACGTGGCGACCGTGTTCCAGCACCGGTTCGGCGCCGGGGCGGTGCGGCTGCGGGCGATGACCGCGGCCGGCGAGCTCGGCCGCCCGCTGCTCGCCACCTGCGAGACCCAGTGGTTCCGCGACGCCGCCTACTTCGCGGTGCCGTGGCGCGGCCGATGGGAGACCGAGGGCGGCGGGCCGACCATGGGCCACGGCATCCACCAGTTCGACCTGCTGCTGTCGGTGCTCGGCCCGTGGGAGCAGGTCACCGCGGTCGCCGCCCGCCGCGATCGGCAGGTGGACACCGAGGACGTGTCGATGGCGATCGTGACCTTCGCCGACGGCGCCGTCGCCTCGGTGGTCAACTCGGTGGTCTCGCCACGGCAGACGTCGCGCCTGCGGTTCGACTACGAGCACGCCACCGTCGAACTGGACCACCTCTACGGCTACACCGACGCCGACTGGACCGTCACCCCGGCGCCCGGCCACGAGATCCGCTGGGAGCCGGATCCCGGCAGCCCGGTGAGCGGCCATGGCGGGCAGCTCAGCGCGGTGCTCGACGCCCTCGACACCGGCGCCCCGCCGCCGGTCACCCTCGACGAGACGAGACGGACCATGGAGTTCATCGCCGCCCTCTACGCCTCGGCGTTCACCGGTGCGCCGGTGCGCCGCGGCGAGATCGGCCCGGACAGCCCGTTCGCCGCCCGGATGAACGGGACCGGCGCGCCGTGGGAGGCGGTGCGTGCCCGATGAGGGTCGACCACACACTCGGCAGCTCGGTCACCGTCTCGGACGGCGACGTCCCCCTCTTCACGTACGTCTACTGCCCGGACACTCCGCAACGGGAGTCGCCGAAGCCCTACCTGCACCCGATCCGGACCCGCAGCGGTGAGCTGGTGTCGCTCTACCGTCCGCACGACCACGTCTGGCACAAGGGGATCGCCTGGTCGCTGCCGCACGTCGGTGAGCACAACTTCTGGGGCGGGCCGACCTATGTGCACGGCCGGTTCTACGTGCAGCTCGACAACAACGGCAGCGCCACCCACCGGGCGATGACCGAGCTGTCCGTCACCGGCGACGGCGCGACGCTGCGCCACGAGCTGGACTGGACCTCGCAGCGGGGCGCGCCGGTCCTCACCGAGCGGCGCGCGCTGACCGCCGCCCTGGCCGGCGACACCGCCTGGACGCTGATGTTCGAGACCGAGATGACCAACGTGTCCGGCGGCGCCCTCGCGTTCGGCTCGCCGACCACCAAGGGGCGGGAGAACGCCGGTTACGGCGGGCTCTTCTGGCGCGGGCCGCGCTCGTTCACCGGCGGCGTCGTCCAGTCGCCCGACGGCACCGGCGCCGACGACCTGCGTGGCAAGCGTGCCGAGTGGTTCGCCTTCCGCGGCCGCCACGACGGGACCGACACCGCGTCCACCGTCGTGATCGTCGACGACACCGCGAACCCGCACCACCCGCCGCAGTGGTTCACCCGCAGCGAGGAGTTCGCCTGCCTGAACCCGGCGCCGTTCTTCAGCGAGGAACTCGACCTGCCCGACGGACAGAGCCTCGCCTTCCGGTACGCGGTCGTCATCGCCTCCGGGGACCACGGCGAGTTCGGTACCCGTACCCTCGCCGAACGTGGCCGGGACGTGCTCAGCGCAAGCGAGAAGCGCTGGTGAGCGCCGTGTCCTTTCCCGGCGGCACCTCGGTGACGCGGCTGACGGTCTATCCGGACGCCTGCGCCGCGGACGGCCTGGCCGGCGGCACCCCGCACGTGCATCTGGCCTCGACCGAGGCCTACGTCGTGGTCGGCGGGGCCGGTGAGCTGCACACCCTGGATCCCTCCGGGCACCGGGTGACGCCGCTCGCCGAGGGGTCGACGGTGTGGTTCACCCCGGGCACGATCCACCGCGCGGTCAACCACGGTCACCTGCGGGTCGTCGTGGTGATGTCGAACGCCGGGCTGCCCGAGGCGGGCGATGCCGTGATGACGTTCCCGCCGTCGGTGCTCGCCGAGCCGGACAGCTACCGGGAGGCGGTGGCGCTGCCCGTGCCGCAGCGCCGGGAGCTGGCCGTCGCGGGCTTCCTGCGGCTGGCCGCCGACCCGGCGCTGCTGGACGGGTTCTACGAGCAGGCGGTGGCGCTGGTCCGCCCGGCCGTGGACGGGTGGCGCGAGCTGTGGCGCTCCACCGTGGAGGCGGAAACCCGGCGCACGGAAGCGCTGCTCCAGGCGTTGAGCGGCGGCGACGGCTCGCATCTGCGGGAGGCGGCCCAGTACGCGTCGCCGCAGAGCCCTGCCGAGCGGCCCGGCATGTGCGGGCGCCTGCGGACGCACGACGTGCTGCATCCCGTCGCGCTCAACGGACCGTCTGCCGGGCCAGCTCGGTGAGCGTCGCCGGCAGGGAACCGGTGCGGACGTAGGTCTCCCGCTGGCGGCGCGCGCCGGTGCCCCCGGCGCGGAGCCGGTCCAGCCCGGCGTGCACCAGGTCCAGGTCGCCGTGCCGGTCCAGCGCGGGGGTGATCGCCTCGACGAGATCCGTGACCAGGTCCCACGCCGGTCGCGGCTCCCGCCGGCCCAGGTCGAGCAGGGTGCCGTCGAGGCCCTGGTGGGCCGCGTTCCAGTGGGCCGCCCGCAGCAGGCCGTCCGGCACGTCGGGCGCGGGCCGCCCGGCGGCGACGGCCTCGGTGGCGGTGGCGACCAGGGCCCGGACCAGGCCGGTGAGCAGCACGGTGTCGTCGACGCTCAGGCAGACGTCGGCCACCCGCACCTCCAGCGTGGGATAGCGGGACGACGGGCGCGCGTACCAGAGCACCAGGTTCTCGTCGAGCATCGCGCCCGAGTCGACCAGCAGCCGGACCGTGCGGTCGAAGTCGGCGGCGGAGGCGAACGCCGGCGCCGGTCCCAGCGTCGGCCAGCGGTCCAGCTGCATGGACCGCCAGCTCGCGTGGCCGGTGTCGGCGCCCGCGTGGAACGGTGAGTTCACGCTGAGGGCCTGCACCACCGGCAGCCAGGCCCGCAGGTGGTTGCCGGCCAGGACGGCCAGCTCCCGGTCGGCCACACCGACGTGGATGTGGCAGCCGCACACCGCCGGATCCCGCACGATCGGGCCGTAATGGTCGGCGATCGCCCGGTAACGCGGCACGTCCGCGACGGTCAGCCGCGGCTCGGCGACCGGGGTGGCGCCCACCGCGACCAGGCAGCAGCCCGCGGCGCCGGCCGCCTCGGAAGCGGCCCGCCGGTGCCGGCGCAGGTGCTCCCCGACCTCGGCGAGGCCGGTGCAGACCGGGGTGACCATCTCGACCATGCTGAGCCGGAACTCCGGCCGGCTCTGCTCCCGCAGACCGGCCGGCAGCGCGTCCAGCACCGCGCCGGCGGCCGGCACGTTCTCCCCGGTCGCCGGGTCGAGCAGGAGGAACTCCTCCTCGACACCGACCGTCGGCGCCCCGGTCACCGGGCCGGCCGGGTGGCGGTCAGCACGACCACGGCGATGCGTTCGGCGTGCGCGTACGCCGTCCCGTCCAGTTCCTCGCCGTAGACGTCCGGGTCCACCTCCCGGTATGACCAGCGCAGATCGCTGCCGGCCAGGCACTCGGCGGCGGCCGCCCGCAGCGGATCGTCACCGTCGACGATGCCGGTGCCGCTGAACAGCACCAGCGAACCGCCCGGGGCGAGCCGCTCCCGCGCCGCGCCGAGAATCGCCAGGGACAGCTCGTAGCCGTGCGACCCGCCGTCCCGGTACGCCCGACCGGCCGGGTCGATCATGAACGGCGGGTTGGAGATGATCAGGTCGAAGTCGCCGTCGACGCCGGAGAGCAGGTCGCTGTGGCACGGCTGGACCGTGCGCACCCCGGCGAGGGCGGTGTTGACGCCGGCATATCGCAGAGCCATCGGGTTGATGTCGACAGCCAGCACCTCCGCCTCCGGCGCCCGCTTCGCGACCGTGATCGCCCCGGCGCCGGTGCCGCAGCCGATGTCCACCGCCCTGCGCACCGGCTGCTCACGGGCCGCCAGGCAGGCCGCCGCGGCGTCCGCCATCCGGTAGGTGTCCGGGCCGAAGAAGACCGAATTCTCGTCGTCCGTCGGGAAGGCGGAGTGCACGAACAGCTCCCCGTCATAGCTGGAGAACCGGACCCGGCTGCGCCACTCGTCCCCGGACCGGTCGAGCACGCCCGCCTCGTCCATCACCGTCACGATCGAGTCCGGCAGCACGCCGGGGCCGAACGGGCGGCTCCAGCCGAAGACGTCCCGCGGGCCGCGGGCGCGGGCGTTGGCCGGGCGCCGGTTGACCCGCGCGTGGGTGGCCGGAGTGACCGTGGTGAAGCGGTAACCGTCGGCCTTCAGCCGCCGGCCGAGCTCCACCAGCGCGGTGTCGGCGGCGGTCAGCTCGGGGCGGGTCGCGGTCTGCTCGACGGTCATGCGGCGACCTCCGCCGGGCGGCGGGCCGCCCAGTCCGCGAGCAGGCCCTGCGCCCAGCGGGCGTCCAGGGCCAGCGCGCACCGGGCGCCGAACAGCACGTCACCGGCCAGGTCCGGTTCGGCCCGGGCGAAGGCGCCGGCCAGATCGTACGCGGCGATCTGCTCGTGCACCGCGTCCGCCTCCACGTGCTCGTCGTAGAAGGCCGTGGCGGACGGATCGCCGCCGAGCCGGCGCAGGCCGTTGCCGTACCCGCGGTTCGGCTGCGTCGAGGTCATCTCGTAGGCGGCCAGGTGACCGATCAGCGCGCCCCGGCGGCGGCGGTGCAGGCCGAACAGCGACATCAGGTTGTTCGTGGCGAGCGTCGCGGCGCCGGCCGAGTCCACGTACGCGCCGTACGTCAGATCCAGGTCGAACCAGCGCATCGTCTGCTTGAACAGCTCCTGGTGCATGCGGGGGGTGACGCCGCCGCCGTACTCGTCCAGCTGGATCTCGATCAGGGCGGCCTTCGGGTCACCGGCCAGGCGCGGGATCGCCCAGGTGTGCGGATCCGCCTCCCGCAGGTGGTAGACGGAGCGGTGCATGACGAATTCGCGGAACTCGTCGTACGACGCGCGGGCCCGCAGATATCCGGAGAGCGACGGGCCGTCGTCGGCGTCCGCGATCTCCCGCAGACGGGCCGGCACCGTCTCCGGTTCGACCGGCTCCGGGGCGCCGACCAGCGCGTACAGATCGGTCTCGAACTGCTTCTCGGCGGCGGCGCGCAGCCGCAGCATCCCGGGATCCCACTCCCAGGAGTCGTCCACCCCGTCCCAGCCGCGGTAGGCGAATTCGTAGCAGACGAAAAGGGTGAGGTGCAGATCCTCCTCGTCGAAGGTGAGCGGCGGTGACGGCAGGGCGCCACCCTTCCCGCTGAGGACGTCGATCAACGCGGCCGACATCGGCCCCCGGGCGGCAGGAAGTTTCATGCTGCGCAGGCTTCCCCGCCGAACCGGCCGCAAACGATCTGTTTCTCACCCGTGACGTGGGGGAACAGGAAGATCGTGTCCGCCTCCATCGTTCCCTACGAGGACGGCCCGCTGATCGTGCGGGGCGACTTCGAACTGCACACGCCCGACGGCGAGCCGATCGACCCCGGCCGCGGAACCATCGCCCTGTGCCGCTGCGGCCGCTCGGCGACCAAGCCGTTCTGTGACGGCACCCACAAGGCTGTCCGTTTCCGTGCGCCCAGCGATCGGCAGACGCCGAGCCCGCGGAAACCTTGACCGCCGGGCGCGGCGGTCGATGATATGTCGGTGCAGCACATCCATGACCTGCTCGACCTGCGTGCCGTCACCCCGGTCTTCCAGCCGCTGATCGACCTGGCCACCGGCCGGGTCCTCGGCTACGAGGCCCTGAGCCGAGGCCCGGCCGGCACACCCTGGGAGTTCCCGGGCGCGCTGTTCGCCGCGGCCCGCGAGGTCGGCCGCGAAGCCGAACTCGACTGGATCTGCCGCGCCGTCGCCTACCGCGCGGCGCTCGCCGCCGGCTTCGGCCCGGACCTGACGCTCTTCGTCAACATGGAACCCACCGCGTGGCGTTCCGGCTGCCCCGCCGACCTGGAGCCGATCGTCGACCAGGCCCGCACCCGCCTGCGGGTGGTCACCGAGATGACCGAGCGGGCCATCGCCGCCGACCCCGCCGCGCTGCTCTCCGCCGCCGAGAACTGCCGCGAAGCCGGTTGGGGAGTCGCCCTCGACGACGTCGGCGCGGACCCGATGTCGCTCGCGCTGATGCCGTTCGTCCACCCCGACGTGGTCAAGCTCGACATGGGCCTGCTGCGCGCCCCCGACGACCCGGCGACCGCCCGGGTGGTCGCGGCGGTCTCGGCGTATGCCGAGGCCAGCGGCGCGGTGGTGCTGGCCGAAGGCATCGAGACCACCCACCACCTGGCGGTGGCGCACACCATGGGCGCAACGGTCGGCCAGGGCTGGCACTTCGGCCGCCCGGCCCCCTTGCCGTCCCCGCTGCCTCCCCTCGCGCCGCCGTCTGCCGCCGGCGGGCTGCCGCATGCCGCGCTGCCCAGCCTCGTCCCGGCCGGAGCGCCTTTGCCGCTGCTGCCCGCGCCGGCCTCCAGCAACCGCACCCCGTTCGAGATCGTCAGTGCCGCTCGGCCGCTCGGGCGTGCCACGAAAGCTCAGCTCATGCCGCTGAGCCGGCACCTGGAAGCCCTCGCCGGCACCGGCCCGGAACCGCCCGTCCTGCTCGCCTGCTTCCAGGAGGCGCAGCACTTCACCGCGCGCACCGCAGTCCGCTTCGAACGGGTCGCCGCACACAGCCCGCTGGTCGCCGCCCTCGGCGTGGGCCTCCCCGCCGAACCGGCCCCCGGCGTGCGCGGCGCCTGCCTCGGCGACGACCGCCTGCGCGGCGAATGGAACGTCATCGTCGTCGGTCCCCATCGCGCCGCCGCGCTGGTGGCCCGAGACCTCGGCGACGACGGCCCGGACGCCGAACGCCGCTTCGACTTCGCCATCACCCACGACCGCGCGCTGGTCGTCGAGGCGGCCCGCTCCCTGCTCCACCACCTGGCGCCGGTCGGGGTCCCCGCCCTGCTCGCCGCCTGACACCGCCGGCTTTCGCCCGCGATCATCCATTTCCCCGGCGTCTCCAGCGCGCCCTCCGGGTGATCACGCCGCTTCCCGGTACGAGTTCGGTGCGTGCCGTCGGATCAGGTGGTTCCCGCCTTCCCGCGCGACCACCTGCCCGGTCCGGGCCGTCCGGCGGCCGCCGGGCTCAAGCAGCCGGTCACCCGGGCCCGGCCGGCACCCACTCACGGCCGCAACGCCGCTCCGGGCGTTGATTGATGTGTGAGCGTCGGTTGGGCAGGCTCTGCGGTTGATCTTGTGCGTTTGAGCCTGCCGTGACCCCGAAGGCGGCTCAGAGGGCGGCGGCCGATGAGGCGGCGGCCGGGGCGGGCGCGGTCGGGGTGGGGCCGGGCAGAGTGAACGTGAGAGCGGCCCCCTCGGTGTAAGCGGGATCGAGCTCGATCGTCCCACCGTGATGCTCGACCACGCGCTTGCAGATCGCCAGGCCGATGCCGGTGCCGCTGTACTGGTCGCGGGGATGCAACCGCTGGAAGATCACGAAGATCTTCTCGGCGAACTGCGGGTCGATGCCGATGCCGTTGTCGCGGACGGTGAAGGTCCAGAGGCCGTCGGCGCCGGAGGCGGTGATCTCGACCTGTGGTGGGCGATCCGGGTGGCGGAATTTGATCGCGTTGCCGAGCAGGTTCTGCCACAGCATGGTCAGCAGGGTCAGGTCGCCGGGCACGGTGGGCAGCGGCGGGCGGATGATCCGCGCGCCGTTCTCCTCGATCCGGTTGGCCAGGGTCTGTTCGACCTGGTCGAGCACGTCGTTCAGGTCGACCGGGTGGTTGCCGTCGTAGACCCGGCCGATGCGGGAGAAGGACAGCAGGTCGTTGATCAGCCGCTGCATCCGGGTGGCGCCGTCGACGGCGAAGGAGATGTACTGCTGGGCGCGGTCGTCCAGCGCATCGGCGTAGCGGCGCTGCAGCATCTGGCAGAACGACGCCACCTTGCGCAGTGGCTCCTGCAGGTCGTGCGAGGCGACGTAGGCGAACTGCTCCAGGTCGGCGTTGGAGCGGCGCAGCTCCTCGTGGGCCTGCCGGCTGGTGACCAGCGCGTCGACCAGGCGGCCGCGCATCGCCTCGACGTCCTGTCCGAGTTCGGCCATGTCGGCGGGGCCGCTGGGGGTGAGCCGGTGTTCGAAGTCGCCGGCGGCGACCCGGCGGACCGCGGTGCCCAGTTCACCGAGCGGGCGCAGCACGACGACGCGCAGCAGCACGGCGATCGAGGCGACCGCGGCGAGCAACAGGACGGTCAGGCCGGCGAAGACCGTGTCGCGGCTGCGGCGGGAGCTGTCGAGCGCGGCGCGGCCCTCCTCCCGTTCGGCGATCAGCCGCTGGTCCAGGGCGGCGACCTGCCGCCGTACGGTCTCGAAGTCGTTCTCGCCGGTGCCGACCGGCGCCGTGCCGGTCCGGCGGCGGACGTCGATGAGCGGGTCGGCGGTGACGCTGCGCCACCTGGCGGCCTGGCTCTCCAGGTCGGCGAGCGCGGCCAGCAGGTCCGGCTCGCCGGCGAGCAGCCGGCGCATCCGCGCGGCGGCCGCCTGCTCGGCGACAACCCCGTCGGGGTACGGCCGCAGCAGCGCGTCCTGCCCGCTGAGCAGATAGCCGCGTACGCCGGAGGCCTGCTCCTGGAGTGCGGCGTCGAGCTCGACCACTGTGGTGCGTGCCGGGGAGATGCGGTCGGCGAGCCGGTTGGACACCGCGGTGGTGCGTGCCAGCGCCTCCGCGCCGAGCGCCGCGCCGCCCACGATCAGCACCGCCATGCCCACCAGCAGGACGGCGAACCAGCGCTGCGTTGTCCACCGCCCGGTGGGGTTCACACTCACATGCGCACGGTACTGGGAGATCGACCTGGTTGCCGGTCCGGCACGGGCGGTGGAACGCTTGCGCCGGAGGTGCGGGGGATGAGAATCGGTGAGCTGGCCCGGTTGACCGGGGTCAGCGTGCGCGCTTTGCGCCACTACGAGCAGGAGGGTTTGATCCGTCCCGAGCGCGGCGGCAACGGCTACCGCGAGTTCGGTGACGACGCGGTGGCCGCCGTCCGGCAGATCCGCGGGATGATCGAGAGTGGGCTGCCCACCCGGTTGATCCGCGAGATCCTGCCCTACCTGGACGGGCCCGGCGAGCTGCTGCCGCGGGAGCCGTGCGCCTACATGATCGGCGAGGTGGCCCGGCAGCGCGACCAGCTCGACGGCCGGATCGCCTGCCTGACCCGCGATCGCGACGCGCTCGACGCCTATCTGCGCGCGGCCCGGGAGCGCGCTTGACCCTGACGCAAGCGTCAGGCTTCTACCGTCCCGGCATGGGTACGATGCGAGCGCTGCGGCAGAACACTTCCGGCGGTCCCGGCGACCTGAGACTCGTCGAGGTCCCGGTGCCCGTGCCCGGTCCGGGCGAGCTCCTGGTCCGGGTCACCGCCGCCGGGGTCAATTTCGCCGACGTGATGCAGACACACGGCACCTACGCGGGTGGCCCGCGTCCGCCGTACCTCGCGGGGTTCGAGGCCGCGGGTGTGGTGGTGGGGCGCGGCGCCGGGGTGACCGGCTGGCCGCCCGGCGCGCATGTGATCGGCGCGGGTCGCGGCGCGTTCGCCGAGTTCATGACGATGCCCGCGGCCGAGGCGGCGGCGGTGCCGCCGGGCTGGGCCGACGAGCAGGCGCTGGGCCTGGTGCTGAACTGGGCCACCGCGCTGGCCGCGCTGCGGCCGCTGGGCCGGCTCGCCGCCGGCGAGAACGTGCTGATCCACGCCGCGGCCGGCGGTGTCGGCCAGGCCGCGGTGCGGATGGCGAAGCACTACGGCGCGACCGTGATCGCCGTCGCCTCCGCGGCCAAGCACCCGACGGTCCGTGCGCTCGGCGCCGACCACGTGCTGGAGCGGGACCGTCCCGGCCTGGCCGCCGAGGTGCGGCGGCTGACCGGCGGAGCGGGCGCCGACCTGGTCCTGGAGTCGGCGGGCGGTCCCGGATTCGCCGCGACGCTGGCGGCGACCCGGCGGGTGACCGGGCGGGTCGTCGTCTACGGGTTCGCCGCCGGCGCCGCCACGATCACCAGCCGCGACCTGGTCTTCGAGCATCCGGTCCAGGTGACCGGCCTGCACATCGGAACGCTGGCGCGGGCCGCGCCGGAGATGTTCGCCGGGCTGATGGCCGAGTTGCGGGCGTTGCGGGCGGCCGGGGTCCATCCGCCCGGCCGCCCGGTCGTTCACGACCTGGCCGAGGGCCCCCGGGTGCTGGCCGCGCTCGCGGCCGGCGAGACCACCGGGAAGCTGGCTCTGCGGCCCTGAGATCAGGCCTTCTTGGTCGCCCAGAAGATGTCGGTGATCTCCGCGATCTTGGCGAGCAGCCGGTCGGCGACCTCCGGGTCGGCCGAGCCCTTCGCGCCGCCGGCGCCGGCCAGCTTGGTGGCCTCGTTGAACAGGGTGTGCAGCTGCGGGTACTGCTCGAAGTGCGGCGCCTTGAAGTAGTCGGTCCACAGCACCCACAGGTGGTGCTTGACCAGCTCGGCCCGCTGCTCCTTGATGATCAGCGCACGAGTGCGGAACTCCGGGTCGTCGCTGGCCTGGTACTTCTCGCAGACCGCCTTGACCGACTCGGCCTCGATCCGCGCCTGGGCCGGGTCGTAGACGCCGCAGGGCAGGTCGCAGTGGGCGCTCACCACGGTGCGCGGGGTGAGGATGCGTCGCAGATTCATGTGTTCCGGATTCCTTCGGGATAGGTGATGAACTCGCGGTCGTGGTAGACGAGCCGGCCGTCGCAGGGTCCGAGCAGGACCTCGTGCACCGTTGCGACGACGACGGTCGACTCGCCGACCGGGACCAGGTGCAGGGGCGTGCCGCGCAGCGAGGCCACCGCGCCGGCCAGGATCGGCTCGCCGGTCGGCAGCAGATCCCACCCCTGGTCGGGGGTGAAGCGGGGCCGGCCGGCGCGGGCGAAGTCGTCCGCCAGCCGGGCGTGCCCGGCTCCCAGCAGGTTGACCACGAAGCTCGGCGCCTCGAGGATGCCCCGCGCGGACCGGCTGCCCAGCACCGAGAAGGACAGCGCGGGCGGGGCGACCGACACCGAGGCCACGCTGGAGGCGGTCAGCCCGACCGGCCCGTCCGGGGTCATCGCGGAGATCACCGCGACGCCGGCCGGATGACGGCGGAACGCGGATCGGAACCGTTCGCCGGTCTCGGTGTTGCTCAGCACGGGGCAAACCTAAAACCTCAACCGCGGTTGAGGTCAACGAAAAGTGTCGGACCCGACCGCTACGGTTCCCGGCAATCGATCCCCGTCGCGGAAAGGTGGCCACGATGCCGGCCGACGTCACATATCTCGAGCTCTCCGAAGACAGCGGGAGCGCGCACAAGTTCTACGAGGTGACCGTCGACGGGACGGAGCTGACCGTGCGTTACGGGCGGATCGGCGACCGGGGCCAGCTCAAGAAGTCCACCTTCACCACCAACGACAAGGCCAAGGCGGAGGCGGCGAAGAAGATCGGGGAGAAGGTCCGCAAGGGTTACGCGCCGGCCGTCCCCGGTGGCCGGCAGAAACGCTCGGTGTCCCGGCGGCAGATCGTCAGCACCCGCTCGACCGCGACCCGGGCGCCGATCCTGTGGCGTTACGCGTCGGGCAGCCCGGCGTTCGGCATCTTCGTCGACGACGACGTGTGCATGGTCGGCAACGAGAGCGGCCTGATCACCACGCTCAGCCACGACGCGCAGGTGCTGCAGCAGTTCCGGCTGCCCGACGGGGTGAAGTGCATCGTCGCCGACGACGACTGGATCTATGCCGGCTGCGACGACGGCAACGTCTACGACCTGTCCGGCAAGGTGCCCCGCCTGGCCTACCGGATCGCTCCCGAGATCGACATCTACTGGCTGGACATCCACGACGGCGTGCTGGGCGTCTCCGACGCGAGCGGCGGCATCTCGGCGATCGACCACGAGGACGAGTTCCTCTGGCAGCGCCCGGGCCGCGGCGCGGCGGCCTGGATGGTGCGGTGCGACGCGACCGCCGTGCACCACGGCAACCGGGCCGGCATCACCAGTTACGACTGGCGCACCGGCCGCGAGCTGTGGCACACCCGCACCGGCCCGGTGCTCTTCGGCTGGCAGGAGAGCAGCACGCTCTACGCCGGCACGTCCACCCGGCAGGTCGTCGAGCTGGGCAAGGACGGCGTGCAGCGGCAGACCTACCAGTGCGACGGCCCGGTCTTCTCGTGCGCCACCGCCGAGGACGGGCGTTATGTCTTCGCCGGCGACAGCGCGTCGTCGGTCTACTGCTTCGACGCGAACGGCACCCGGCTGTGGAAGCTGGGCACCGGCTGCGGCTCCGCCTATTCGATGCAATATCGCGACGAGCGCCTCTACATCGTCACCACGGACGGGTCGCTGGCCTGCATCGACGCGAGCGAGGCCGCGATCCGCGCGGCGGTGGACGGCACCGTGCCGGAGGCGCTCGACGTGAAGGCGCCGCCGCGGATGGCCGCGGTCGTGCCGTCCACCACGGTCGAGGTGGTGCACGACGTCTCCGACGGTGTGGTGGTCGAGTGCGTCGAGATCGGCGGCCGGTTGCGCATCCGGGTGGTGTCCTCCGGCTTCCATGACTGGCAGGTGCAGTTCCCCAAGGGCATCCGCGAGCGGGGCAGCCGTTACGTGGTCACCGGCCTGCGCGAGGCGAGCCGGGGCGGCTTCTACCGGGCTTACGGGGAGATCCGGCGCCTGGTCTGACGCCGACATCGACACTCTTGACGGGCCTCGGGGGTCTATCTATCTTTGTCGCAAGTATTTGCAGAAAGTTTCAAGACTGTTTCTGCAAGACGCCCCGCAGGTCCCCTTCCCCCGTCAGGAGATCGTTGTGGACGAACCCCTCCCGAACACCCATCCCCATCCCCATCCCCATCCCCGTCCCCGGCGCCGGAGCCGGCTCGCGACCGCGCTGGCGGCGACCACCCTCGCCGTCGGCCTGGGCGGCTTCGGCGTCGCCTCGGTCGTCACCGGCCCCGACGCGCTCGCCGCCCCGCCGGGCGGCAAAGACGTCACCGCGGTGATGTTCGAGTGGTCCTTCGCCTCGGTGGCACGCGAGTGCACCACCACCCTCGGCCCGCTGGGCTACGGGTTCGTGCAGGTCTCGCCCCCGCAGGAGCACATCCAAGGCAGCCAGTGGTGGACGTCGTACCAGCCGGTGTCCTACACGATCGGTGGCCGGCTCGGTAACCGGGCGGCGTTCACCAACATGGTGAACACCTGCCACGCGGCCGGCGTGAAGGTCGTCGTGGACACCGTGATCAACCACATGAGCGCGGGCTCCGGCACCGGCACCGCCGGCACGGCGTATTCCAAGTACAACTACCCCGGGCTGTACTCCGACGCCGACTTCCACTCCTGCCGGTCGGCGATCAACGACTACACGAACCGCTCCAACGTGCAGGACTGCGAGCTGGTCAACCTCTCCGACCTCAACACCGGCAGCGACTACGTGCGCGGCAGGATCGCCGGCTACATGAACGATCTCGCCTCGCTCGGGGTCGACGGGTTCCGCATCGACGCCGCCAAGCACATGTCCGCGGCCGACCTGGCCGGCATCAAGTCCAAGCTGTCCAACACCGGGGCGTTCTGGAAGCAGGAGGTCATCTTCGGCGCCGGCGAGGCCGTCCAGCCGACGGAGTACACGGGCACCGGCGACGTGCAGGAGTTCCGCTTCGCTCGTGACCTCAAGCGGGTCTTCCTCAACGAGAACCTCGCCTACCTGAGCAACTTCGGCACGGCGTGGGGTTACCTGCCGAGCAACCAGGCCGGCGTGTTCGTGGACAACCACGACACCGAGCGCGGCGGCGACACGCTCAGCTACAAGAACGGCTCGGCCTACACGCTCGCCCAGGTCTTCACCCTCGCCTGGCCGTACGGCGCTCCCGACGTCAACTCCGGCTACGAGTTCAGCGGCCACGACCAGGGCCCGCCGAACAACGGCACGGTCAACGCCTGCTACACCGACGGCTGGAAATGCCAGCACGCCTGGCGGCAGATCGGCAACATGGTCGGCTTCCGCAACGCGGTCTCCGGCACCGCGGTCACCAACTGGTGGACCAACGGCGGCGACCAGATCGCCTTCGGCCGCGGCAGCAAGGGCTACGTGGCGATCAACCACGAGGGCAGCTCGCTGACCCGCACCTTCCAGACCTCGCTGCCCGCCGGCACCTACTGCGACGTGCAGCACGGCGACCCGACCCCGGGTGGCGGGTGCACCGGGACGACGTACGCCGTCAACGCGGCGGGCCAGTTCACCGCGACGATCCCGGCCGGTGACGCCGTCGCCCTCTACGTCGGCGCCAGCGGCACCACCCCGGCCACCTCGGCTCCGGCGTCGCCGTCGCCGAGCCCGTCCGTCACCAGCAGCACTGCCTCCGGCGCGTCGTTCGGGGTCAACGCCGCCACCAGCTTCGGGCAGAACATCTTCGTCGTCGGCAACCAGGGCGCCCTCGGCAACTGGGCCCCGGCGAGCGCGGTGCCGCTGTCCGCGGCCGGCTACCCGGTCTGGACCGGCACGGTCTCGCTGCCGGCCGGCACCTCCTTCCAGTACAAGTACCTGCGCAAGAACACCGACGGCAGCGTCACCTGGGAGTCCGGCGCCAACCGGACCGCCACGGTCCCGGCGAGCGGCCGGGTCACCCTGAACGACACCTGGCGCAACTGACCGGTCCGGGCCCGCACCGCTGGTGCGGGCCCGCATCGATCGGCGTACGATCCCGCAGTCCGGCATGGTGATCGTGCGTGGGGAGCGGTTCTTGAGCGACAACACTGCACCGACGGTGAGCGTGGTGATCCCGGCGCTGAACGAGGCCCGCACCATCGCGCACCTGCTGGAGCGGCTCGGTCCCGAGGTCCAGGTGGTGCTCGTCGACGGCGGCTCGGTCGACCGGACGATCGAGGTGACGCTCCAGCACCGGCCGGACGCGACCGTGGTCCGGCCCACCCGCACCGGCAAGGGCAACGCACTGGCCTGCGGGTTCGCGGCCTGCACCGGCGACATCATCGCGGTGATCGACGCGGACGGCCCGGCCGGGATCGCACCCTTCGTCGCGGCGCTGACGGCCGGCGCCGACTGCGCCCGCGCCGCCCGGTCCGCCCGGCTGGGCAGCCTGCTGTCCGGCTCCCGCTGCACCGTGTTCTGGCGGCGGATCGTCCCGCTGCTGGAGCTGCCCGACCCGGCCCTGCCCCGGCCCGCCGACGGCGGTCCGGTGTGGGGCGACGGCCTCGAGGTGGAGACCCTGATCCACCTGCGGCTCGCCGCGGCCGGCGTCCGGGTGGCCGAGGTGGCGATGGCCGGCTCTCCGCTGGCGCGCCGCGGGAGCGCCCTGACCGCCGCCGCGCGTGGCCTGCGGACGATCGCCGTCGAGCAGATGCGGCAGCGCCGGCTGCGATCGGCTCAGTTGCGCAGCGTGTGACCGGGGGAGTGGCCGAACGCGTCGCGGTACTCGGCGGCGAACCGCCCCGGGTTCGGGAAACCCCACCGCCGGGCGATCACCGCGACCGTGTCGCCGCGGGACCGGTCGCCGCTCTGCAGGTCACGGTGGGCGCGCTCCATGCGTACCCGGCGCAGGTAGCCGGTGGGGGTGGTGTCGCGGTGCCGGGCGAATGCCGCCTGCAGGCCGCGCGCGCTCAGGCCGGCGGCCGTGGCGATGTCGTCGATGGTGATCGGCTCGGCGGCGTGCTCGTCGATGAACGCCACCGCGCGGCGCACCGCCCGCGGATCGATGCGGCCCGGCCCGGGCAGGTAACCGATCGTCATCGTGGTGTTCGGGAAGGCCGCGACCGCCGCGGCGGCGACCGCCTCCAGCGTGCTCTCGTGCACGAGTGGGTTGGCGATCACCGGCTCCGGCCCGGCGAAGGCGTGGCGCAGGTAGTCGACGGTGGCGAGCCAGTGCTGGTTCATGGCGGGGGAGACCGCGGCGATCCCGTCGAACCGGAAGACCGCCGGTTCCACCCCGAGCCGGGCGGCGACCCGCCGCACCACGGCCTGCGGCACCTGCGTGACGTGCAGCTCGGTGCGCTCCCAGGTCTCGTCGAAGCCCCGGTCCACGGGCGTCAGCAGGGCTTCGCCGGCGCCGCAGCGCACCAGCTCACGGCCGCTGTCGATGACGTAGCGCCCGCCGCTGAAGGCGCAGATGGTGATCTGCCGGCACGGTTCGGAGGTCACCTCGGCGCCGGTCCGGTACCTCAGCTCGCCGACGGTGAGGTCGGGAACGGTCGCGGTCACGGAGCGGAAGACGAAGTCCGGGGCCGGCTTGCGCAGCCGGACGATGTGCCCGATGTAGGTGCGGTTGAGGTAGTCGTGCGCCTCGGCGGCGTCGGTGGTCTCCAGGCCACCGCGCTGCACCGGCAGACTGCCGCTCGTTGGTGCGTCGCCCCCGTACACAGCGCGCACGCTATACCGCCGAATGTACGGATCGCACCGTAGTGGTCGTCCGTTCCGCCATCCGGGGTGGCAAAGCCGCCGCCCGGTCGAGGTTCCGAGTTGATCTGTGTGGGTACTACCTTCTCGTCCCGTTCGCCGGATCGAGGAGGTCTCATGAGCGCTGTCGCCAACCCCGCAACCGTGCAGGACTGCCTGCGGGTGGGCGCCGGTTTCTCGCAGGGTGATCGCGTCTGGATCGCCGAGCAGTGCGCGACCCTGGACGCCCGGCTCGCCGCGTTCCACGCCGACGCCACCGAGTTGGAGATCTCGGTGAAGGACCGCGGGGCCCGCGGTCAGAAGGTCACGCTGGAGTGCTGGATCAGTGGCCGCGACAAGGTCGTCACCACCTCGACCGAGGAGGACCTGCACGCCGCCGTCATGGACTGCCGCGACGATCTGCGCCGGCGCCTCAACGACGCGAAGACCCGGCAGGAGCCGCGGCACAACCGGCATCTGCGTGAGGTGCCGCCGCCGGCCGAGTCCTGAAGCGCCGCGACGCCTCCGGCAGCGCGCCGGGGGCGTCGTCGTGTTCAACTGAGTGGGAACGGCGGGCCCCGGCCGACTACCCTGCATCCTCGCACCGGAGCATGACCGGCGAGAACCTCAGGAAGGACGCCCGCACGTGACCCTGACCCAGCACGCCCCCGCACCGCACCGGCCCGCCGAGACCAGCACGGATCAGGCCGTCCTGATCGTGCACGGACGGGACCGGACCGGGATCGTGGCGGCGGTCAGCGCCGTGCTCGGCAAGCACGAGGCGAACATCGTGTCGCTCGACCAGCACTCGGACAACCCGCACGGTGGCGCGTTCTTCCAGCGCACGGTCTTCGGCCGGCCGGGGCTGAAGGCGGTGCTCCCGCAGATCGAGCACGACCTGCGGGAACGGCTCGCCGACGGGTTCGACCTGGAGTACACGCTGCGGGACCTGTCGGTGCCCCAGCGGGTGGCGATCTTCGCCTCCAAGGCCGACCACTGCCTGCTGGACCTGTTGTGGCGCCACCGCCGCGGCGAGCTGCCGATCAAGGTGGCGATGGTGATCTCCAACCACGCCGACACCGCGGACGAGGTGCGCTCGTTCGGCATCCCGTTCTTCCACGTGCCGTCGCCGGCCGGGCCGGACAAGTCCGCCGCCGAGGCCCAGCACCTGCGGCTGCTCGCCGGCAACGTCGACTTCATCGTGCTGGCCCGTTACATGCAGATCCTCTCCGGTGACTTCATCGAGCGGGTGGGCGTGCCGATCATCAACATCCACCACAGCTTCCTGCCCGCGTTCATCGGCGCCGGGCCGTACGCCAAGGCCAAGCAGCGCGGCGTCAAGCTGATCGGGGCGACCGCGCACTACGTCACCGAGGACCTGGACGAGGGCCCGATCATCGAGCAGGACGTGGTCCGGGTCAACCACGCGCACACCGTCGCCGAGCTGCAGCGCCGCGGCGCCGACGTGGAGCGGGCGGTGCTCTCCCGGGCGGTGCTGTGGCACAGCGAGGACCGGGTCATCCGGCACGGGAACCATACGATCGTCTTCCAGTAGGCCGGGTGAAGGCGATCCGTCGGCGACAGTGGGCCGGGTGAAGGCGATCAGTCGGCGACAGTGGGCCGGGTGAGCGCGATCAGTCCGGCGACGACCGCGGCTGCGGCGTAGAGGGACAGCACGCCCAGGCCGGCCCACGGCCCGATGGGCTGAGCCGCGAGGTCGCGGGTGGCCTGGACGGTCAGCCCGGCCTCCATCGGGGAGATCCGGTGCAGGCGCTGCTGCCACACCGGATCGTTGAGGAACGTGGCGACCACCGGCATCCCGTAGAGCAGCGCCAGCGCGACCGTCACCGCCCCGGCGGTGTCGCGCAGCAGCAGCCCGAGCCCGGAGCCCAGCACGGCGACCAGGACCAGGTAGATCACGGTGCCGACGGCCGCACGCCGGGTGAGGTCGTCGCCGAGCGAGACCGGCGGGAAGCCGTGGGCGGCGGTGAACCCGTTGCCGGGCAGCACCGTCCGGCCGGCCGCCAGGGATCCGGCCACGGCCAGGACCCCGGCGGCGCCGGCGAGGACCGCCGGGACCACGACCTTGCCGAGCAGCACGAGAAGCCGGCTCGGCACGGCGGTCAGTGTGGGCTGCATCGTCCGGGTGCTGTACTCCGCTGTCGTGGCCAGCACCGCGAGGACCAGGATCGCCACCTGGCCGAGGCGTACCGCGCCCAGGGACACCTGGGTGGTGTCGAGGGTGCAGGGTGTCCCGCAGCTCGGGTAGTCGAGCGATCCGGTGATCGCGAGGCTGGGGCCGGCCGTGCCGAGGACGCCGAGCAGCAGCAGCCACGCCGTGCTCGGCAGGGTCCGCAGCTTCGTCCACTCGGCCCGGATCGCCCGCACCGGCCGCGACGCGGTCACGAGTCCCGCTTCCGCAGCTGCCACCAGGCGAGCCCGAGGGCTCCCACGACCCAGGCCGCGACCACGGCGATCCCGGCCCACGGCCCGATCATGGCCCACGGCTCGGCGAGCGTGACCGCCGGCGGTTTCGCGCGCTGCGTGGCCAGGCCACCCGCCAGGGTGGTGTACAGCAGCCACTTCGGTGACGTGCCCGGCAGGATCATGCCGGCGATCAGGGGCAGCAGAACCAGCACGACGGTGATCGTGATGGCGGCCGCACTGTGCCGCAGCAGCATGCCGATCGCGAGCCCGACGACGGCGACCCCGGCCATGAAAACGGCGGTCAGGACGAGGGCCCGCAGCACCGCGCCGTCGGCGAGCGACGGCCGGGGGAAGGCCGGCAGGGTGAAGCCCTGGTCGCGGAGCACCGGCACGGCGACCAGGAACGATCCGACGGTGCCGACCAGCCCCACCAGAAAGGAGACGGCGCCCAGCACGACGGCCTTGGCGGCCAGCACCCGGCCGCGGCGCGGAGAGGCGGCGAGCGTGGTCCGGATCATGCCGTGGCGGTACTCGGAGGTGGCGAAGAGGACACCGACGGCGATGAGCGCCATGAGACCGGCGAGAGTGCCGATCAGTGCCGCGCTCACCATGTCGTCGTCCGGCGGGTGCGGACCGATCTTGCCGGAGCCGGTCACGGTGTAGGTGCTGCCGGTCACGACGACCCGGCCGTCGACCAGCGGCGCCTCCTTCTCACCGGAGCCGGTGGCCATCCGGATCGCGTCGCCCTGCCAGGCGCCGCCCGCGTCGAGGCTGACGTTGTCGAAGACGGCCTCGGTCTCGGTGGGCCGTGTGCCGACCGAGGAGCTGCCGCCGCCGCGGGTCGTGTACCGCGCCGGAGGCGAGGAGACGTAGAAGCCGATCTCGGCGGTGGCGGGCAGGGCCTTCGGAGTGGCGGTACCGATCTTTCGCCAGGTGACACCGTCGGCCGACTCGTACCCGGTGATCGTGGCGCCGGATCGCTGCAGCCGCAGCCAGCGTGCGGCACCGCCGGCGCTGCCCGGGCGGTCGCCGTCGAAGTCCCACTGCAGGCGTGCGCCGCGGCCGGCGGTGGACGACACCGAGGCGTACGAGGAGCCGGGCCGCGTACCGTCCTTGATCATGAGACCGGCGGCCGCCCCCGCGAACGGGCTGGGGTCGTCCAGCCGGCTCAGCTCCTCGGAGGCCATCCGCACGGTGCTCCGGTCCTCCTCGGTCGTCAGCGACGCCACCCGGACGGTGAGCGTGGCGTCACCGGTGACCGGCTGATGCACGAAGAAGAACTCGTCGGCCACCGGCTCACCCCGCGGCCCGGTCACGAAGTCGGGGAACCTGTTGACGTCGGTGCGGCTGCCGGACGCGGCCAGGTAACCGAGGCCGATGGTGAGCAGCACCGCGCTGACCAGGGTGACGAGCCACCGGCTCACCGACCGCAGTTTGATCCACTCGGCCAGCAACAGCCGCGGGAAGGACTCGTGGGCGGTCATCACCGCTGCTCCCCGGGGACGAACTCGATGGCGCCACGGGTCAGGTCCATGTAGGCCTCCTCCAGCGAGGCACGGTGCCGCCGCATCTCCGAGAACGGGATGCGGGCCTCACTGAGCAGCTGCGACGTCCGGTCGCCGGGCAGGCCCTCGACCACGACCGCGGTGGGCCCGGCGACGGTGACGGTCGCCCCGGCGTTGGCGAGCACGGCGGTGGCGTCGGCCCGCTGCGCGGTGGTGACCTCGACGCGGTCCTTCGACGCCGCGGCGAGCAGCGCGGCCACGCTGGTGTCGGCGATCAGCCGGCCCCGGCCGACCGCGATCAGGTGGTCGGCGGTGCCCTCCAGCTCGCTCATCAGGTGGCTGGAGACCAGCACGGCCCGGCCCTCGGCGGCCAGCGCCCGCATCATGTCGCGGATCCAGACGATGCCGTCCGGGTCGAGCCCGTTGACCGGCTCGTCGAAGAGCAGCACCGGCGGGTCGCCGAGCAGCGCCGCGGCGATCCCCAGCCGCTGCCGCATGCCCAGGGAGAAACCCCCGGTGCGGCGGCGTGCGGCGGAGGCCAGGCCGACCAGGTCGAGCACCTCGCTCACCCGGCCCTTGGGGATGCCGTTGCTGTGCGCCATCCAGAGCAGATGGTCCCGGGCCTTGCGGCCCGGGTGCAGCGCCGAGGCGTCCAGCACCGCGCCGACCTGGGTCAACGGGGTGCGCAGCGACCGGTACGGCCGGCCGCCGACCAGCGCCGTGCCCTCGTCGGGGGTGTCCAGGCCGAGGATCAGCCGCATCGTCGTCGACTTGCCGGCGCCGTTGGGCCCGACGAAGCCGGTGACCTCGCCGGCCCGGACGGTGAACGACAGCCCGTCCACCGCGACGGTCGTGCGGTAGCGCTTGCGGAGTGCGCGTACCTCGATGGGTTCCATGCAGGCACGCTACGAGCGCGGCGGGTCCCGGCGCGTCCCGGCGCAGTGGCATTTCCACCCGGCGTTCCCTCCCCCCGGTGGGGGAGCAGGCCTCCCTGCCGAGGAGGACGACACCGGTGTTCGGGACGGTCACAATGACAGGCGTGAACGTGCGGCCAGCCGTGGCGACGGCGGTCCTCGGTGCCGTCGCGGTGGCCGAGGCGGTCGCTCGTGCGTACGAGCGGGGGCCCACCGCGATCGCGACCCTGGTCGCGCTGCTCGCTGTCGTCCCGCTCGCCCTGATGCGCCTCTGGCCCGTGACAGCGGCCGTGCTGTCTGTCGCGGCGATCCTGTCCGGCCTGCTGGCCGCCTATCCGGTCACCGCTGCCGGTGTCGTCGCGCTGGCCGTGCTCGGCGCGCACGCCGCCCGCTGCCGTCCACTCTGGGCGGCGTCCGCCCCGCTGGGGCCGATCGCGCTGTACGCGGTGGTGGTCCCGCAGCCCGGCGTCCTCGTGCCGGCTGCCGTCGCGGCGGCGGCGATCGCCGCCGGCACCACGCTGCGGCTGCGCGACGAGCACCGCCGGCACCGGGCCACCGCCCAGCACGCCGCCGCGTCGCTGCTGGAGCACGCCGCCCGCGGCGAACGGGCCCGCATCGCCCGGGAACTGCACGACGTCGTCGCGCACCACATCACCACGATCGCCCTGCAGGCTGAGGCGGCCCGGCTCGCCACTCCGGGGCTGCCGCCGGACGGCGCGCGCCGCCTGATCGCGATCGGGGACACCGCGCGGACCGCGCTGACCGAGATGCGCCGGCTGCTCGGGGTGCTCCGGGAAGACGCCGACGCCGGACCGGCACTCTCCCCGCAGCCCGCGTTGCGTCAGCTCAACACGCTGCTCGACGAGGTCCGGGACACGACGGCCGGCAGCGGCGTCCGGCTGATCGTCAGCGGCCCGGTCCAGCCGCTCGACCCCGGCATCGAGCTGACCGCCTATCGCATCGTGCAGGAGGCGGTGACCAACGCCCGCCGGCACGCGGTCGGCGCGGCGGTCGACGTCGAGCTGCGGTACAGCGGCGACGACCTGGTCGTGCGGGTCTACGACAACGGTCCCGGCCCGGCGCCCCCTGCTCGGTGCGGCCACCTCACAGATCGCCTACACCGCCAGCAAGGGCGGGGTGCTCGCGATGACCCGGGAGCTGGGTGTCC
>NZ_JBEZZB010000054.1:0-56395 GCF_040638955.1 Actinoplanes sp. NPDC024001 | reverse complement strand
CCTACGATCCCGCCCGGCACGGCAACGCCGTACGCCTCATTCAACCTGGACAAAACGATCTGCTCGCTGCCTGAGGTTGACACAGGGAGTGTCATGCCGCTACCCCCGTGGACAGGCAGTCACGCAGGCGGATCAGTCCCTCGCGCATGCGCGATTTCACGGTCGGCAGGGGTACGCCGAGCAGCCGCGAAACCTGCGGGTAGGAGTGCCCTTGGTAGTACGCGAGGGTGACCGCCTGCCGTTGCAGCCCGGTGAGCGCGTCGAGGCAGTGGCGCACCTGCTGGCGTTCCATCCGGGCGGTGACCTCGTCGGCGACCGCGTCGAACGGCGTGTCCACCGAGGAGACGCCGACCTGGAAGGTGCGGTTGCTGGCGGCCTGCTCGGCGCGGACCCGGTCGACGGCGCGGCGGTGCGCGATCGTGAAGACCCAGGCGGTCGGTGAGCCGCGGTCCGGGTCGAACTGGGCGGCCGAGCGCCAGACCTCGACCAGCACCTCCTGGGCGACCTCCTCGGCCTGGGCCGGATCGCGCAGCACCCGCCGGATCAGGCCGTAGACACGGGGGGCGACCAGGTCGTACAGCTTGCCGAAGGCTTTCTCGTCGCCGCGGGCGACGGCCTGCAGCAGCCGGCCGGCGTCCGGCGGGTGGGCGCCGGGCACCGGGGTCAGATGGTCCCGTCGCCCACCGAGGCCACGCTCTGTCATGCCGCTGGTTCGGCGCTGCCGCGCCCGTGGATGGGTCTGACTTTTTCCGGGTTACGGTGAGGGGCGTGGCCGACGACGACAGCCTGCCCGCCCGGGTCGAGGACGTGCACGAGCTCGCCTCGGCGATGCCGCACGTCACCGTGGAGTACGGGCCGGGTGACAACCCGGTCTACCAGGTGGGCCGCAAGTCGTTCGTCTTCTTCCGCAACCCGCGGCCGGACGCCGTCGATCCGGACACCGGCGAGCGCTACCCCGACGTGATCGTCTTCTGGGTGCCGAACGAGGCGGACAAGCAGGCCCTGGTGCAGGACGGGACGACACCGTTCTTCACCACCGCGCACTTCGACGGCCACCCGTCCGTCCTGCTGCGCGCGTCCCGCATCGGCGAGCTGACGCGCGGGGAACTGGCCGAGATCATCCAGGACGCGTGGCTCTCCCGCGCTTCCGCCCGCCGGGCGGCGGCCTGGCTGAGCGCGCAGCCGTCAGGCGGCCTCGGCGGGGAGTAGGTCGGCCAGGTCGACGCCGGCCTCGGCCAGCAGGCGCTGCAGCGTGGTGATGCTCAGCCCGTCCACTGTGTTGTCGGTGACCGTGTTGACCAGCCGGTAGAACTGGTTGCGGCCGCGCCGGACCACCTCCACCCGCCACCGCCGGTCCGGGCTCTCCAGCGCGCCCTCGATGCTCTCCCGCGACTGCGCCGTCCGTGCCGTCTGCGCCGCCTGCGGCGGCTGGTCGGTGCGCAGCCCGCGCCACGACGGATGCCGCAGCCGGTTGTCCGGCGTCCAGTTGCGGAACGCCACCTCGCCGACCAGCACCGGTTCGACCCAGTGGGCGTGCCGGGCGAACTCGCGCGGCACGTCGCCGACCGGCGGCGTGGCCCGGTGCAGCGGGGCGAGCTGGTCCATCAGCTGGGCCAGCATCACCGCGGTGAACCCGGTGCCGACGTGCCCGGCGTACACCAGCCGGTCGCTGCGATCATGCACGCCGAGCAGCAGCGATCCGATGGTCCCGGCGCGCCGGCCGGCGCCGGCTTTCCAGCCGATGACCACGACCTCTTGGGTACGGATCAACGGCACCTTCGTCCAGTCGGCGGACCGTTTGCCCGGCCGGTAGGGCGCACCGAGCCGTTTCGCGACCACACCCTCCAGGCCACCGACCTCGGCGGCGCGCAGAACGGCCTGGCCGTCGACGTCCCGGAAGGTCGGCGGCGTGGTGAGATGCAGGCCTTCGAGGAGCTCGCGGCGTTGCTCGTAGGGCAGGTCGAGCAGGGACCGCCCGTCGAGATGGAGCAGGTCGAACACGTAGTAGACGACCGGCACCGTGGTGAGCAGGGCCGCCGACGGCCGGCTCACGTGGATGCGGTTGGCGAGCCGCGCGAATGACGGCCGGTCACCGGGCTCCAGGGCAACGATCTCCCCGTCCAGGACGGCGGTGTGCCCGGCCAGCAGTGTGCCGAGCTCACCCAGCTCGGGGTAGGTGGTGGTGATGTCGAGGTGGTTGCGCGACAGCACCCGCACCCCGTCGGCGCTGATGTAGCTGATGGCGCGGACGCCGTCGTACTTGAACTCGAACGCCCACCCGGCGCCGGCCGGCAGGGCGCCGGCGGCGGCCAGCATCGGCGGAACGAGATCCGGTACGGCGTCGGTCACCAATTCTGCCTACCCCAGTCGAGGGCCAAGGTCACGGTATTTCTGGTTTCAGATCACCAGGGGCGGTGGCGCCTTGCGCGGTGGCGCCGGTGGGATGGGTGGTCGTGGCGCGCCGGCGCCGGGCGGCACGGTGAGGGTGGCCGTGCGCGGCCGCACCGCCTTGCCCCGCCCGGCCGAGCGCAGCTCGAGGGTGCAGTGGCGCAGCCGGCCGCGCCCCTGGCCGAGGCCGTGCCACTGCCGGGAGACGGTTTCGATGGAGAGCTCGGCGCCGGGCCAGCTGCGGGTGGGGATGAGCACGCTCCCGCGCTGCCGGGCCCGGCTGGACAGAGACCGGGCCAGCCCCTCGGGCACCTCGGCGGGCGGGGCGACGGCCACCAGGTCGATGCCGTCGAGGAGGGTGCCGACCACGGCCGGCCAGTCCGGCCCCGGATCGGGCACGAACGCGAGCCGCTCGGCGGGCACCCCGTAGTCCTGGACGGCGGCCAGCACCCCGAAGGACGGCATGCCGACGACGCACGCCCACGAGCCGGTGTCACGCATCGCACCGGCCAGCAGCAGCATCAGCAGGCTGGTGGAGCCGACCGCGCTGATGGTGGCGCCCTTGCGCAGCCCACCCGACCAGGGCAGCAGCGGCAGCAGCATGGGGTCGGTCGGCAGGATCTGGGTGGCGTCGGGCGTGACCTCGGCCTGGTCGGCGGTCTGCACGGCGTGCGCCAGCGCGGCGGTGTTGCCGCGCTGCTCGGCCGCCTGGTTGACGCGCTGGAGAGCGGCGAGCGCGTCGGCCACGCCGCTGATCTTGCCGTCGCCGGTCCATTCCTGCCGTGAGCCCACGCCTGCCCCCTTGCCTGGTGCCGTGTCGCGGGGGAAGACGCGACGTCCGCGCTTCGAACGTTTGTTCTAACCGGCAGCCTAGCGTACCGGTGGAACTCCCGCACGGAACTCACGCAGACCCCGCTCCCAGCGCTCGCGCCGCTGCTCCAGGGTCTGCTCCCACCAGGGGACGCCGCGTTCGCCGAGCGCGACCTTCGCCGCCTGCACCCGGGTGCGGGCGGGTTTCGGGTCCCGGTCCGCGCGCAGCGCCGCGCCGACGTCCCGCCGTGCGGCCATCAGCGCGCGGCGCAACTCGGCGGCGACGTCCTCCGGGATGGCCGGGTCGGTCGCCCGCCACCGGCGCCCCTTGATCACCACGTAGCGCTGTTCCTCGTCGCCGGTCATCAGCCGCGCCGTTCCGCGTTGAGCCGGGCCGCCTGCCGGGTGAGGTGCTCACGTTCGGGCAGGCTGTGCGCGGACCGGGCGGCCTCGGCGTAGAGCCGGGCCGCGGTGGCGAGGTCACCGTCCCGCTCGTGCAGGTAGGCCGCCACGGCGGTGTAGCGCGGCAACCCGGGGTCGAGCTGCGCCAGCGCGGCCAGGCCGGCCCGCGGACCGTCCGCCTCGCCGACCGCGACGGCCCGGTTCAGGCGGGCCACCGGGCTGTCGGTGAGGCCGATCAGCTCGTCGTACCACTCGACGATCTGCACCCAGTCGGTCTCCTCCGCCGTACGCGCGTCGGCGTGCAGCGCGGCGATCGCCGCCTGCGCCTGGAACTCGCCCAGCCGGTCCCGGGCCAAAGCGGCCTGCAGCACGTCCACGCCCTCGGCGATCATGCGGGTGTCCCAGAGGCCGCGGTCCTGCTCGGCGAGCGGTACGAGCCGCCCGTCCGGACCGGTCCGCGCGGCCCGCCGGGCGTGGTGCAGCAGCATCAGCGCGAGCAGCCCGGCCACCTCCTCGTGCTTGATCCGGGCGGCCAGCCGGCGGGTGAGCCGGATCGCCTCGGCGGCCAGGTCGACGTCGCCGGAGTAGCCCTCGTTGAAGACCAGGTACAGCACGCGCAGCACGGTGGCGACGTCGCCGGGCTGGGTGAACCGGACCTCCGAGACGGTCCGCTTGGCCCGGCTGATCCGCTGGGCCATGGTCGCCTCCGGCACCAGGTAGGCCTGGGCGATCTGCCGGGTGGTCAGCCCACCGACCGCGCGCAGCGTGAGCGCGACCGCCGAGGCCGGGGTCAGCGACGGATGCGCGCACAGGAAGTACAGCTGGAGGGTGTCGTCGGTCTGCCCGGCCGGGCCGGGCGGCGGTTCCACCTCGACGAGCGCCTCGCGCCGGCGCCGGGAGGCGTCGGCGCGAGCGGCGTCCAGGAACCGGCGCCAGGCCACGGCGACCAGCCACCCCTTGGCGTCCCGCGGCGGGTCGTCCGGCCAGGCGCGGACCGCCTCGACCAGGGCGTCCTGCACGGCATCCTCGGCCGCCGCGAAGTCGGCTCCGCGGCGGACGAGGATCCCGATCACCGTGGGGGTGAGGGACCGCAGAAGGGCCTCATCCACGGTGTGTCACTCGGTGATGGTCGGGGGCATGGTCAGGATCGGGCGCACCTCGAGCCACTCGTGGATCGGCTTGCCGCCCGCGCCCGGCGCCGCGGACAGCTCGGCGGCCAGCTCCAGCGCCCGGTCGTAGCTCTCCACGTCGATCATCATCCAGCCGGCGATCAGGTCCTTGGTCTCGGCGAACGGGCCGTCGGTGACCGGCGGGCGCCCCTCGCCGTCGTAGCGGACGAACGTGCCCTCGGCCTGCAGCGCCTGACCGTCGACGAACTCGCCGGTGTCCTCCAGCCGGGCGGCGAAGTCCTGCATGTACTTCATGTGGGCGGACACCTCCTCGGGCGTCCACTGGTCCATCGGCACGTCGTTGACCGGGGCCGGCGCGCCACGGTAGTGCTTGAGAAGCAGGTACTTGGCCATGGTGATCTCCTTGGAACGGTACGGCCCATCGTGGCCGTGTGCGATGCGGGGACGGAGCCGAACCCGGGTTCTCGACATCTTCGCGTCAAGAACTTTCAGGCGCGCTGGCGCTCCTCCCGCTGCCGGATCAGTTCCTCGACCGCGCTCGGCAGGGTGGTATCGAAATCGATCAGTTTCGCCCAGGTCGGGGTCACCACGATCCGGACCATGCTCCGGTAGAGCGAGCGCACCTCCGCCTCCCACGCCACCCGCTGCTCGGGCGTCATCCGGTAGGTGCCGCTGGCCTGCATGTACTCGTCCGGGATGCCGTCGACGAGGTCCAGCTCGGCCCGGCCGCGGATCAGCAGGATCATCGGCGGGTGCACCTCGGTGTCGATGGTCAGGGCCACCATCGGGTTGGCCCGCAGCGCCGGGAGCTTCGGGGCGTTCGGCGTCGTACACATGACGATCGTCGAGCCGTTCCAGACGAACCCGATCGGGACGTTGCGGGGTGTGCCGTCCTTGGCGACATAGGCCAGGCGGGTCAGGTCGCGGGCCAGCAGCTCCTGGCTGATCGGCCGCTGCAGAACCTCGGTGATCTCGTCGGGTCGCACGGTGGTTCCTCCTCGTTCAGGTCGTTTCCCCGGGGACGGAGCCGGCACCGCGTTCTCGACATCAGGTGCGCGCCATGGGCAGGGTGAATTCGTGCACCGCGGACCAGTCCTGGCGGGCGACCACGTGCATCACCCCGCTGTGCGGCTGGTAGGTCACCGACCACTGGGTGTGCGGCTGCGCGACGGCGCGGAGCACGTCGAAGGCCTGCTCCCGGTTCAGCACGCCGTCCCGTTCGGTGAGGGTGGCTTGCGCGGTGGCGTAACGCCGGTCGGCCTGCCGGGTGGTGGCGTCCGAGCCGGCCAGCCGGAAGTTGGTCAAAGCGTGCCAGCGCGGGCCGCCGCGGGTCACCACCCGGCGGCCGTCGACGAACTCGACCACCGCCGAAGCGCCGGACCGGTCGGCGATCAGGTAGTGCAGCGGCGGGCCGCCGTCGAAGTCGAGGTTGAACCGGTCGATCAGGGCGAGGGCCTCCTCGACCGTCGCCGCCCGGTCGAGCATCAGCCGCAGGATGCGCACGCTGCCGACGGTCGGCCGGTCGGGGCGCGTCTCGGCCCGGCCGGACTCGTCGGCGGCCATCCCGACCACCAGCCCCCGATCGTTCATGCCGTCGAAGGGCAG
Organism: Actinoplanes sp. NPDC024001; assembly: GCF_040638955.1. NCBI lineage: Bacteria > Bacillati > Actinomycetota > Actinomycetes > Micromonosporales > Micromonosporaceae > Actinoplanes > Actinoplanes sp. NPDC024001. The sequence continues at coordinate 50,060 of NZ_JBEZZB010000054.1, read as the reverse complement.
CAGCGGCGCGCCGAGCAGCCGGCGGCGGGCGTCGTCGTCGGTCAGCGGATCGACGCCGGCCGGGACACCGAGATAGAACAGGTCGACGATGGACACCGAGGCGTAGCCGTCCGGCGGATCGGTGTGCAGCACCAGCGCCGGGTTGGGATCCCAGTCGAAGTTGCGGGCGAAGACCGACCGCCCCGGGTCGCCGGTGGCGTAGAACAGCGAGCAGCCGAACGGTTTCGCGGACGGGGGAAGCGGCACGCCGGCCAGCTCGTCGTAGTCGCCGGTGAAGGTCATCGCGTACATGTGAGTGCCGGGAATCCGGCGCAGGCCGGCCAGAGAGGCTGTGCCGGCAGTGCTCGCCTCGGGCGGGCTCGAGCAGGCGGCCACGCCCACCATCAGCGCGGCCAGCAGCATCGCCGTGATTCCGCGTCGCATCGCTACACGGTAACCCCGGGCTCACCGCGTCAGGGGCCGTGTCAGAGGCGTGACAGGGCGGTGTCAGAGCGGGCCCCGATCTTAGGTGCATGCGAAGTTCAGCGATTGAGGTCTCCGGGCTGCGAAAGGCCTTCGGCGACAAGAAAGTTCTTGACGGCATCGACCTGACGGTTGCGGCGGGCACGATCTTCTCCCTGCTCGGCCCGAACGGCGCGGGCAAGACCACGACGGTCAACGTGCTCACCACGCTCATGCAGGCCGACAGCGGTTCGGTACGCGTCGCCGGCCACGACGTCGCCACCGAGGCCAAGGCGGTGCGCGCGCTGATCGGGGTGACCGGCCAGTTCGCCGCGGTGGACGAGCTGCTGTCCGGGCAGGAGAACCTGCAGCTGATGGTGGACCTGAACCGTGCGGTCACCGGCAACGGCAAGCGGATCGTCAACGACCTGCTGGAGCGTTTCGAGCTGACCGAGGCGGCGCAGAAGCCCGCCGCGACCTACTCCGGCGGCATGCGCCGCAAGCTGGACCTGGCGATGACGCTGGTCGGCAACTCGAAGATCATCTTCCTGGACGAGCCGACCACCGGGCTGGACCCGCGCAGCCGGCGCACCATGTGGGAGATCGTCCGCGGGCTGGTGGCCGACGGGGCGACCATCTTCCTCACCACCCAGTACCTGGAGGAGGCCGACCAGCTGGCCGACCGGATCGCGGTGCTCGACCAGGGCCGCCTGGTCGCCCAGGGCACCCCGGAGGAGCTCAAGCGGCAGATCCCCGGCACGCACGTCCGGCTCCGGTTCGCCACGGTCGCCGACCTGGACGCGGCCGCCCGGCTGTTCGCCGACTCCACCCGCGACGCCGAGGCGCTGACCCTGCGGGTGCCCAGCGACGGAGGCACCACCTCGCTGCGGGCGCTGCTGGACCGGCTCGACGAGCACTCGCTCGGCGCCGAGGAGTTCTCGGTGCACACCCCCGACCTTGACGACGTTTTCCTCGCCCTGACGGGCCACGCCACGGAGGTGGGCGCCAAATGAGCAAGAACCAGTCGGCCGTGATGCTGCGACGCAACTTCAAGCACCTCACCCGGAACCCGACCTCGGTCTTCAACGCGGTCCTGATGCCGGTCGTGATGATGCTGATGTTCGTGTACGTGTTCGGCGACGCCTTCGACGTCGGCGTCGACTACATCGACTACGCCACACCGGGCCTGATGCTGCTGGCCGTCTGTTACGGGCTGGGCGCCACCGCGACGTCGGTGAACTCGGACATGACCAAGGGCATCATCAACCGGTTCAAGGTCATGGACGTCTCCCGCAGCGCCGTGCTGAACGGGCACGTCGTGGCCAGCGTGCTGACCAACCTGATCGCCATCGGGGCCCTGCTCGGGGTGGCTTTCCTGCTCGGCTTCGACCCGTCGGCGAGCCTGCTCGACTGGCTCGGCGCGATCGGCATCGTGGTGCTGCTCGGCCTGGCGGCCGGCTGGTTCACGATCGCCCTGGGCCTGGCCGCCAAGTCGCCGGAGACCGCGGGTATCGCGGCTGTGCCGCTGGTCATGCTGCCGTTCTTCAGCAGCGCGATCGTGCCGGCCGAGCTGATGGGACCTGGTGTCCGGCAGTTCGCCGAGTACCAGCCGTTCACGCCGATCATCGAGACCCTGCGCGGTTTCCTGAACGGCTCGCCGGACACCACCGACCTGATCGTCGCGGTCGCCTGGTGCGTCGGGATCACCCTGGTCGGATACCTGTGGGCGTCCGCCACGTTCAAGAAGCGAGCGTGACCTCGGCCAGCTGACCCCAGTCGGCATGCGTACCCTCCTCAGCCGCCTCGGCGAACCTCTCGCCGAGGCGGCTTCGTGCCGCCTGCTCGATGCGGGCCAGGTCCGGGTGGGAGCGGTCCGGCAGCCCGCGCTGGGCGACGCTCGCCGCGAGCAGGCGGGCGACCTGTTCGTGCTGCTCCTGGCGCAGGGCCAGGTCCGCGACACCGATGAGGACGTGCGCGATCAGCAGCGGGTGTCCCGCCTCGGCGGCCGCCCGGCAGGCCGCGGCACGATGCGCCCGGCTCTCGGCGAGGTCACCGGCCAGATAACCGAGCACGTCGTGCCGGGTGGCGCGGACGCTCGACTGTTCTGCCTTGTCGCCGAGCAGGGCCGTCGCGGCGTCGAGCTGCCGGTGCGCCTCGTCGGCGTCGCCGTCCCAGCGGGCCAGTTCCGCCTTGGCGAAGGCCAGTTCGGCCAGGGCGTCGGGCCAGGTCACGCGAGCCGCGTACCGTTGCGCCTCGGCAAGAGCGGCCGCGCTGGCGGCCTGGTCTCCCTGCAGCCAGCGCAACTGTGCCTGCCGCGCCCGCATGTGGATGACGTCCTCGATGGAGCCCAGCTCGGTCACCACCGTGACCGCCTCGTCGTAGTGCTCGCACGCGCCGGCGAACTCGCCGCGCGTGGCGAGGCGGTCGGCCAGTTCCATCAGGGCGAAGTAGATCCCGAACCGTTCGCCCAGCGCCCGGAACTCGGCGAGGGCCTGCCGCAGATAGGCCTCCCCCTCCGGGCCGAGCAGTCCGTGGTTGATCCGCGACTTGCCCATGTGCAGGCGGGTCAGCGCGCGGACCCAAGGGTCCCGGCTGTCCAGCAGGGGATCCCACGCGGTCAGGAAGGACTCCGGCGCCCGCAGCATGCGTTCCAGCGGAACGATCAGCTCCAGCACCGGGTTGGTGATCGGGCCGCGCCGGCTGAGCTCGTACGCTTGGTGGATCCACTCCGCCGCGTGGTTCTCGTCGGCCCGCCCGGAGCTGGCGAACATCGAGATCAGGCCGTAGACCACGGCCCGCGTCTCGTCGGTCACCTCGCCCGGCACACCGGCGGCCGCGGTGATCAGTTCGATGCCCTCGGCCTTGTGCCCGCTGAGCCACCAGTACCAGCCGGCGCCCGCCGCGAGCCGCATCGCCGCCTGCGCCTCCCCGGCGGCGACCGCGCCGCGCAGCGCCGCGCCGATGTTGTCGTGCTCGGCCTCCAGCCCGGCGAGCCAGGTCAGCTGCTCGGCGCGGCGCAGGTGCGGATCGGCGGCCTCGGCGAAGTCGGTGAAGTAGGCCAGGTGTGCCCGGCGGGCCGGCTCCGATTCGCCCGCCTCGGCGAGCCGGAGCCCGGCGTACTCCTTGATCGTGCCCAGCATCCGGTAGCGCGGGGTGCTGTCGCCCGCGGTGACCAGCAGCGATTTCTCCGCCAGCGAGGTGAGCAGCTCGAGCACCTGCTCCGGCTCGACGCCGTCGCCGGCGCAGACCCGCTCGGCCGCTTCCAGGCCCGCGCCGCCGGAGAAGACCGAGAGCCGGCGCAGCACCGTCCGCTCGGCGTCGCTGAGCAGCTCCCAGCTCCAGTCGACCATCGCGCGCAGCGTCCGGTGCCGGGGCAGCGCGGTCCGGCTCCCGCTCGTCAACAGCCGGAACCGGTCGTCGATCCGGTTCGCGAGCTGCTCCAGAGACATCGTGCGCAGCCGGGCCGCGGCCAGCTCGATCGCCAGCGGCATCCCGTCCAGCGCCCGGCAGACCCGCGCCATCGTCGCCAGGCTGCGGGCGTCGATCGTGAGGTCCTTGCGCACCGCTCCCGCCCGGTCCCGCAGCAGCTGGACCGCGGGGGAGGAGCCGGCGTCGGCGTCCCGCTCCGGCACGGTCAGCGGCTCGACCGGCCACAGTGCCTCGCCGGTGATGCCGAGCGGTTCCCGGCTGGTGGCCAGGATCCGCAGCCGCCGGCACTCGCCGAGCAGCCGGTGGGCGAGCGCCGCCGCCGATTCGATCACGTGCTCGCAGTTGTCCAGGATCAGCAGCACCTCCCGCTCGCGGATGGCGGCCACGAGCCGGTCGGTCAGATCCGCCTCCGGCGCCCCGCCGAGCAGGGCGTCACGCAGGCCGAGCGCGCTCAGCGTCGGCTGCGCCACGTCACCGTCCGCGCCGATGGCCGCTAGCTCCACCAGCCAGACCCCGTCCGGCAGGTCGCCGAGCAGGGTGCGCGCGGTCTCGGTGGCGAGCCGGGTCTTGCCCGAGCCGCCCGGCCCGATCAGCGTGGTGAGCCGATGCCCGGCGACGAGGTCACGGACCGCCGCGATGTCCGCGTCCTTGCCGACGTAGCTGGTCAGCTCGGCGCGCAGGTTGGTCCGGCGCTCCTCGGCGCGCCGGCCGACGTCGCCGCGCAGCAGCGCGACGTGCAGTGCGGACAGTTCGGGGGAGGGGTCGGCGCCCAGCGCCTCGGCCAGCTCGTCCTTGGTGCGCTGGTAGACCAGCAGGGCCTCGTTGCCGCGACCGGCCGCCGCCAGGGCCCGCATCAGCGCCGCGGCCAGCCGTTCCCGCACCGGGTGCGCGGCCACCAGGTCGGTCAGTTCGGTGACCAGTTCCGCGCCGTGCCCGAGGGCGGCCTCCGCGTCGAACCGGTCCTCCAGCGCGGTCAGGCGCAGCCCTTCGAGCCGGGTCACCGCGGCGTTGAACGCCGCGCTGTCCGGCAGGCCGATGTCCTGCATGGCGGCGCCGCGCCACAGGGCGAGAGCTTCACGCAGCATTCGTACGCGTTGAGCGATGTCATCGTGCCGCGCCTGACTAGCGCTGACGAGCCGCTCGAACCGCACCGCGTCGACGGCATCGGGCGCCACCGTCAGCCGGTAGCCGTCCGTCTGCCCCTCGATCGTCTGCTCGGGCAGTGCCTTGCGCAGCCGGGAGACCAGCCGGTGCAGGGCGTTCGTCGCGTCCGCGGGCGGCTGCTCGCCCCAGATCCAGTCCACCAGAGTCGCTTTGGGGACCACACGACCGGGTTCCAGCGCGAGGGCGGCCAGCAGCGCGCGCAGCCGCGCGCCCGGCACGTCGGCGAGGACACCGTCGTCCGTGCGAACCTCGAACGATCCGAGCATCCCGATCAGCACCAGCAGATTTTGCCACGGGTGAAGATCCGGCCGGTCCGGCGCGGCCTCAGCGTGCGGGCGCGCGAGTACGGTCAGGGTGTGACCGGGCAGAAGAACGACCGCGTCGAGGACGTGGCCCTGCTCATCCTCCAGTGGCTGGGCGAGCAGGGTGTCGACGCGATGATCAGGGTGGATGCCGAGAGGCAGGCCGAGGGAAAGCCGGCCTGGACCTTCGCGGCCAGTGGCGGCCCGCTGGAGTGGGGCATGCGCGCTGACGGGCGGGACGCGCGGGAGTGCATGTCACGCGCGGTGGTCAAGCTGCGGGAACTCGGCGTGCAGGTGCCGGCCGGCAACGCCGATGCGGGTGACCGCCACCGCGCCTAGCAGACGAGCGCCGCGACGACACGGTTGACATTATGCAGGCAGCTGCCTGCATAATGCAGGTCATGGTCGGTGACATGGACATGGTGTTCAGAGCTCTCGCCGACCCGACCCGCCGCCGGCTGCTCGACAGCCTCCGCGAGGAGGACGGCCAGACGCTGGGCCGGCTGTGCGGGCGCCTCGCCATGACGCGACAGTCGGTGACCCAGCACCTCGGTGTGCTCGAGGACGCCAACCTGATCAGCGTCGTCCGGCGGGGCAGGGAGAAATGGCACTACCTCAACCCGGTCCCCATCCATGAGGTGCAGCAGCGGTGGATCGCCTCGTTCGAGGAGCCCCGCCTGCGCGACCTCGCCGCGATCCGGCGCCACGCAGAGGAGACGCACATGACCGCCACCAAACCCGCCTACGTCTACGTGACCTACATCCACGCGACCCCGGAACGGGTCTGGGAGGCGCTGACCGACGCCGACCTGACCGGGGCGTACTGGGGGCATCAGAACATCTCCGACTGGCAACCCGGGTCGTCCTGGGAGCATCGGCGCACCGACGGCTCCGGCATCGCCGACGGCGGCGGCGTCGTGCGGGAGGCGGTCCCGCCGAAACGCCTGGTCATCACCTTCGGTGAGGCGGCCGGCGACGACGGGCCGGAGGTCACCACGGTCACCTTCCTCATCGAACCGCACCACGAGATCGTCCGGCTGACCGTCACCCACGAGAACCTCGCGACCGACGAGGACGTCCAGGCGATCTCGCTCGGCTGGCCCGCGGTCATGGCCAACCTCAAGTCCCTGCTGGAGACCGGAAAGGCGCTGCCGCGGGCGCCGTGGGAGATGCCGGCCGGCCTATGATCCGCACGCCGTCCGCACTACGTTGTGGACCATGAACCGACATCGATCTCTGTTCGGCGGGTTGCTGGCCACCCTCCTGATCGCCGCCGTCGCGGTGGTGGCCCTGCCGGGCGCGGCGAGCGCGGCCACGACCCCACCCGGTGGCCGGGCGAACTACACCGTGGCCCTGATGCGCAACGTCGGCACCCAGTCGTTCGTCCGCCTCGCCCAGTACAGCCTGCGCAGCGACAACTCGATCCGGATGGATTACTGGGCGTGGAACGCCCAGACCCCCCGGCCCCAAGGCCTCGTCCGGCCTGACGAGCGGCGGGTGTGAGTTCACCTGCCAGATCTGGACGCCGGACGGATTCCAGGGTGCGCCGAGCCAGCTCTTCGGCACGTGGTCGATCACCGGCACCGACGACGTCACCATCGTGTGGTCCAACGGCCAGGCCGAGCGGTGGAAGTTCGCCAACCTGGCGACCCTCACGCAGTTGACGCTGGCGAGCCACCCGACCGCCACCGTCGGCTGGGGTTGGGGCAGCACGAAGGGCTTCAACTACGGGGTGTCGACCCGGGCCATCTTCGAGTCCAACATGCCTCCCCTGTCCGGCCGGTGGCAACAGAACAACTGGGGCACGATCATCGGCGGAGACAGCACGCAGTTGCAGGTCAGCGCGAACGGCAGCATTCCGGCGAAGCTGTGCAACGACAACTGCATCGACATCTCGACGCCGCCGAAGGGTCCCGACGACCTGGGGAACAAGGCCTACATCGGCGGCACCGGCACCGACCGGAAGATGTTCTACAACCACGAACTGCGCAAGGTTTACGCGGCGGACTGCCCGGTCCGTGGCCACCTCAAGGCGGGGCTGCAGATCATCGACGACACCGGCGCCTTCCGCGGCCTGATCATGGTCGAGGCGTCGCTCGCCGACAAGACCTATGGCACCAACATCCTCACCATCTTCGACCTCAACAACGTCGTCTAGCGTCACTCCATCAAACAACCGAAGGGGTACGGGTGAGCTCGCCGACCGGGCCGTTCGACCAATGGCTGACGCCGCGCCGGGAAATGTCGTGGCGGCCCGGTTCCGCGGCGATCTCCGAACCGATCGCGAAACTCGGCGGGCAACCGTTCTGGCTCGACGAGCCGTTCTGGCCGGTGTCGGCGAGCTCCGGTGACCCGATGACTTTCATCGGGCAGTTCCCGGCACCGGGCGGCGCCGCGCTGGCCTACCTGTTCCTCAGCGACGCCGACGGCAGCTACGACCCGGACGGCGGCGAGAACGCGCTGATCGTCCAGCCGGGCGGGCGGATCCCGTCGTTCCTAAAAGGCGAGAACCGGCGGACCGGGCCGTCACTGTGGCGGCGCGGAACCGACTGGAACGACCGCGTCCCGGTGGAACTGCACATCGACCTGCGGCCACCCGACCCGGCGACCCTCCCGGTCTACGAGCGGCAACTGGCCGAGCAGGACGCCGAGCGCCGGGGTGAGCCGCTCGAACCTGATGAGAACGCCTACCTCGAGAAGCGTGACTATCTCGGCGGGCGGCCGGTGTTCTGGCAACCCTGGGCGGTCGAGGAGATCGGCGAGTCGTGGCGGTTCTTCTTCCAACTGGACGGCGCCGAGGGCTCGGGTGACGACGCGTTCGCGCTGCCTTACGGCGGCGGCACCGGATATGCCTTTCTGAGCGAGGATCAACGGGAGGGCCGCTTCTTCTGGGACTGCGCCTGAATCAGGCCAGCCGGCGCCGGATCCACCACAGGGAGAAGACCGACAGGGTCGCGGTCAGGGCGATCAGCAGGCCGAATTCGCGCCACTGCAGGGGCCAGAATTGCGAGCCTTCGACGTACGTCAGCTGTTGACCGAGATTTTGCTTTTTGAGCCAGAGCGGGCACGTCTCGTTGTCGCGGGGCGCCTCGGGGCCGCACAGGGTGGGGTCCGCCGGGCCGCGAAACTCGGCTCCGGTCGGGGTCACCGTGGTGTTCGACAGGATCCAGGCGCCCCGGACGTCGGGCTCGACGTGGATCTGCATCTCCTTGGTCTCCTCGCTCATCGAGATGCCGAACCGGCCGTCCACGTTCAGCGGGGTGGTCGTGGTGACCCTGTCGGCCAGCAGGGGACGCACCAGGAACGGCCCGGCGAGCTGCAGTCCGGCGACCACCAGCAGGGTCACCGCCATCGCGGTGACGGTCCGCCGCAGGAGCAGCCCGGCGGTGACCCCGACCACGAAGGCCAGCGCCGCGTAACCGACCGGCACCAGGCCGCGCGCCGCGAAGACCAGCGGGTTGAGCCGGTCCGCGGAGGCCGCGTCGATCGGCTGCGCCCACCGGCTCAGCATCAGGCTGAGCAGACCGGTGCCGAGCGCGGCGGCCACGCCGCCGAAGACCAGCTTGACCAGCAGCCAGCGGCCGCGGCTCACGGTCTGGCTGAAGACCATCCGGTACGTGCCGGACTCCAGCTCCCGGGCGACCAGCGGCGCACCCCAGAAGATGCCCAGCAGCACCGGCAGCAGGATCAGCGTCGCGATGGCGGCCAGGTGCATGTCGTGGGCGAGGTTCTGCTGCACGGACTGCAGGAAGGTCTTGCCGGCGCTCGCGCAGGCGTCGCCCTGACAGCCGGTGTAGCCGGCCCGCGCGGCGAGGTCGGACACGTCGACCCAGGTCAGCGCGAGGCCGGCCAGGAGCACCACCAGCAGGCCGCCGGTCACCGAGGCCGGGGCCCGGAACTGGCGCCAGGTCATCCAGATCATCGCTGTCCCTCACTCATGTACGCCAGCACGATGTCCTCCAGGTCCATCCGGTTCACCTGCCAGTACGGGTCGTCGATCGGTGCCGTGCTGCGCACCACCAGCGTCGACTGCACGTCGGTGTGGCGCTGCTCGACCACGGCCCGGCCGGCGCCCAGATCGGCCCGGTCACGCCGCGCCCCGACCAGCCGGTGGTGGCCGGCCAGCAGCTCGTCGACGTCGCCGGCCACCCGCACCCGGGAGGCGACCAGCACGATCAGGTAGTCGCAGACCCGCTCCAGGTCGGCGACCAGGTGCGAGGACATGACGATGCTCATGCCCTGCTCGGCGGTCAGCTCCATCAGGCTTTGCAGAAAGTTGCGCCGGGCCAGCGGGTCGAGGGCGGCCACCGGCTCGTCGAGCAGCAGCAGCTCGGGCCGCTTGGCGGCGGCCACGGTCAGCGCCAGCTGGGCGCGCTGACCGCCGGAGAGCTTGCCCGCCTTCTGCGCCGGGTCCAGGCCGACCTGGGCGATGCGGCGCTCGGCCAGCCCGGCGTCCCAGCCCGTGTTGAGATGCGCGCCCATCCGCAGGTGCTCGGCGACGGTCAGGTTCGGGTAGACCGGGGTGTCCTGGGCGACGAAACCGACCCGCGGCGACCCGCTCACCGGCCGCTCGCCGAGCACCTCGATCCGCCCCGCGGTCGGATCGAGAAGCCCGCAGGCGAGCTGCAGCAGGGTGGACTTGCCGGCCCCGTTCGGCCCGACCAGGCCGACGACGTGCCCGGCCGGGACGTCGAGGGTGCAGTCGGACAGGGCGGTGCGACGGCCGTACCGCTTGGTCAGAGCGTCCGCGATCAGAGCGCTAGTCATGCTCGGGCCTCCGAAAACGCACGAAAAGTGCTGAGGAACAGCGCCTCGATGCTCTCGTCGTCGAGGCCGGCCTCGCGGGCCTCGGACAGCCAGCCCTCCAGCCCGCGCCGCAGTGGCTCGTGCTTGCCCAGCGAGTCGCTGCCGAGTGATCGGGTGACGAACGTGCCCAGGCCGGGCCGGGCGGCGACCAGGCCTTCGTACTCCAGCTCGCGGTAGGCCTTCGACACCGTGTTCGGGTTGATCGCGACCTGGCCGACCACCTCCTTCACGGTGGGCAGTTTGTCGCCCTCGTGCAGGAGCCCGAGCCGGAGCGCGTGCCGCACCTGCTGGATGAGCTGCATGTAGGGCGCGACCCCGGAGCGCGAGTCCAGATGGAACTCGATCACCTCACCACCTCATTCCACTAGTTTCCTAGCACAATAGCGGTGGCCGACCACTTAGTACAGTGCCGACCGTGACGGTGCGGTCGGTTGTCTTCGATGTCGGTGGCGTACTGGCGACCTCAACACCCTGCTGTCGATGTAACACGTCATCTTGTTCCGGAACCGGGCGCTTATATTGACGCTCTTCTTTTAACTTTCTTAATCTTTGACGGCCCGCAGTCATCCCCACGGCGTGCCCGCACGCCGGACACGAAGGGTCGTCATCCCCATGAGCATCAGAAGAAGGAGCAGGCTCGCGACGATCGCCGCGGCGGCTGTCGTCGTTGCGCTCGCCGGCCAGGACGTCTCGCACGCCGCGGTGCTGCCCAACGGTTTCAAGAGCGTCGGCTACCTGCCGTCCTGGGCGGGCAGCGTCACCAGCGTCCAGTACAGCAAGCTCACCCACATCAACTACTCGTTCGCGCTGCCCAACGCCAACGGCACCCTGCAGCCCATCGAGAACACCGCCAAGCTGCAGCAGCTCGTCACGCTCGGGCACCAGAACAACGTCAAGATCTCGCTGGCCATCGGTGGCTGGAACGACGGGAACGACTCGGCGTTCGAGTCACTGGCCGCGAACGCCGGCACCCGCACCACGTTCGTCAACTCGGTGATGAACGTCGTCCGCCAGTACAACCTCGACGGCATCGACATGGACTGGGAGTACCCGGACCCCGGCGCCTCGGCGACCAACTACACGGCGCTGATGCAGCAGCTCAGCACCGCCCTGCACAACGAGGACAAGCTGCTGACCGCCGCGGTGGTCAGCGAGGGCAACACCGCCAACGGGGTGCAGCCTGCCGTGTTCGGCTACGTCGACTGGCTCAACATCATGGCCTATGACGGCGGCACGCCGCACGCCGGCTATGACTGGTCGATCAACGCCGCGAACTTCTGGAAGAGCCGCGGCCTGCCCAAGGCCAAGACCGTGCTGGGCGTGCCGTTCTACAGCCGGCCCGGCTACTACACCTACGCCCAGTTGGTGGCGATGGACCCGGCCAACGCCAACCGGGACTGCACCACGGTGGGCGGCGCGCAGCAGTGCTACAACGGCCTGCCGACCGTCCGGCGCAAGACCCAGTGGGCCCTGGCCAATGCCGGCGGCATCATGAACTGGGAGCTGTCGCAGGACGCCACCGGCGCCAACTCCCTGGTCAGCGCGATCTATGAGACCGTCATGGGCGGCAGCGCGCCGACCGGCCGGACCGGCCCGATCACCGGCATCGCCGGCAAATGCGTCGACATCGCCGCGGCCGGCAGCGCCAACGGCACAGCCGTCCAGCTTTACGACTGCAACGGTACGGGCGCGCAGAGCTGGACGGTCGGCACCGACAGCACCATCCGTGGCCTCGGCAAGTGCCTGGACGTGGCCGCCGGCGGCACCGCGAACGGTTCGCTCGTCCAGATCTACGACTGCAACGGCACCGGCGCGCAGCAGTGGCAGGCCCAGTCCAACGGCACCCTGCGCAACCCGGCCAGCGGCAGGTGCCTGGACGCCCAGAACAACAGTTCGGCGAACGGCACCCGCTTGCAGATCTGGGACTGCTTCGCCGGCGCCAACCAGCGCTGGACCCTGCCCTGACGGCGGACGGGATCCGCGGACAGCCGGCCGCGGATCCCGCCGAAGCCGAAAATGTCGGTGGGGCGGTTTAGTCTCGCGCCGTGATGATCGAGGGTGTGGGGCGCTTGCCGACCGCGGGTGAGGAAACTCGGTTCTGGGATCTCGTCGAGTCGGCGTGGGCGGCGTGCGGGCCGGAGCAGGCCGGACTGCGCCGGGCGCTGGTGGAGCGTGACCCCGCCACCGATGACGGCAACGACGGTCTCTATGCGCTCGACGACTGGCTGGAGTCGTTCCTGGAGCATCTGCGGCGGCTGTCCGCCGGCCTGTCGAGCGCGGAGCTCACCGATCTGGACCGGGTGGTCGAGCGCAAGCTGTTCGACATCGACCGGGAGGAGATCCACGAGTTCACCGACGGTTCCGACGACGGGTTTCTCTACTGTCGCGGCTTCGTCGTCGCGGCGGGCCGCGAGTTCTACGACGCGGTGCACGCCCGCCCCGCGATGGCGGTGCTGGACGCGGAGTGTGAGGCGATGTGCTACTTCTTCGCGCACCTGCACAACGAGCGCTTCGGCGACTATCCGGACACCGGGTCGGGTGTCTCGCGGGAGTCCTGCCGCAATCCCGACGGCTGGTGAGCTGGGGTTTGCCAAGATCGTTTATGGTGTGGCGATGCAGCGATGGTGGCCGGTGGTGGCCGTGATGACGACCGCATTCGCGCTGGCCGGCTGCGCGGAGAGCGCCGCCGACAAGCCCGCGGCGAGCAAGGGCGCGAAGCCCGCGGCGAGCAAGAGCGCAACGACCGAGCCGGCGGCCGGCCAGACTGCGGCGACCGAGCCGGCGGCGGGCCAGACCGCGGCGACCGAGTCGACGGCCGGCGCGACGGCAACGAGCGAGCCTGCGGGCGGCGACACCGCGGCGACCGAGCCGGCGGGCGACAGCTTCGTGAGCGTGGTCCGGGCGCAGTTGCCCGACGTGGCCCGGGATCGGCCGGCCGCCGAGATCCAGGCGATCGCGGACCTCGCCTGCGCCGACCTCGCCGTCGGCAAGAGCGCCGACGACGTCGTCGCGGCGGCCCGCACGTTGGGCACGCTCGACGCGGAGGCGACCGACCAGGCCACCGCCCGGGAGCTGATCAAGCTGGCGATCGACACCACCTGCCTGGACCAGCGCGACCGCGTCGACGACTTCTGACGGCCATGATCGAGTTCGCCGCCCACGACGTCATCGCCCGCCGGGAAAGCCTGGCGGGCCGGGTGCGCGACGCTCTCGCCATCGCCGGGCTGCCGATCGTGGCTCCCGACATGGATTGCACGCTGGGCCGGCCGGGCGCCGAGGTGCGGGTCGACAAACTCGCCGACGCCCATGCCCCGGTGCGTGTCGAGTGGCATCCGGACCGCGTGCTGCAGGAGGCCTTCCTCGCGGACCAGGCCGATGCGCACTACCTGGTGGTGCTGGAGGGCATGCTCCGGGTCATCACCGAGATCCTGACCTCCGCGGGTTTCCCGGTCCGCGACAGCACCAACGACTTCGCGCCCTTCACCCTCGAGGTGCTCGGAGCACCCCCTGATTCCGCAGATTAGGGGTGCCGGCACGGCGCGCTTCGTCCATCGTGGATGCGTGATTGCCATGCTGGTTCCTGCCCAGGTGCCCCCGCCCTCCCGCACCGCGGTCGGGGCGGCTTACACGGCCGCTGCCGCGGCGACCGCCGGATTCATACCGCTGCACCTGATCTGTGCGCTCGGCGTCCCGCTGTTCGCCGACCCCGACCGGTTCGCCGCGTGGCACGCCGACGGTGGCGGCATCTATCTGCTCACCCTCAACCTGCTCGCGATCCTGCCGGCGATCCTCGCGCTGGCACTGGTCCGACCGTGGGGACTGCGGTTTCCGGACTGGGTGCCGGTCTGGCGGGGCGAGGCCGTGCCCCGGGTGTTGCTGCTGGTGCCGGGCTACGGACTCGCCGTGGTGCTCGCCGGGTACACCGTGTTCGCGGCGGTGCTCGCCGTCGTGCAGTGGGACGATCCGGCCGCCATCTTCAGCCCGTGGACCGGTCTGTGGGGCATTCCGCACTTCATCCTCTGGGCCGGCGGCCTCACCATCGCCACCAGGTCGTACGCGAGGCGCACCGCGGCGGACCGGGAATGACCACCGAGCGGGACAAGCGCGCCGTTCGCCCGCCGTGGCACATGTGGGTGGTCGCCGTCGCGACGTTCGCGATCTACTTCGGCGGAGCCCGTGACTTTCTGCGAATCCTGGCGAACGACGCCGACTACATGGTCCGGCAGTTCGGCGAGCCGGGGGTGAACTACTTCGCGGACTATCCGCCGGTGTTGCGCTTGATCTGGGCGATCAACATCGTCGGCGGGCTCGTCGCGCCGTGTCTGCTGCTGGCGCTGAGCCGGTGGGCTCTGGCGGCCGCCGCGGTCGCCGCGGCGGCTCAGGTCGTGCTGCTGATCGTGACGTTCGGCTTCCGCGACCGGTGGGACGCGCTGGGCGCCGCGACGTCCTGGTTCGACATCGGCATCGGCGTCGCCACCGTCGCGCTGGTCGGGTACTGCTGGGTGATGCGCCGCCGCGGCACGCTCCGCTGAGCGGTGCACACGGCGGCGCGGAGCCCTGAATCAGCGCTCGCAGTCGCGCTCCGTGTCGTCGGCGCCCTGCGTACAGTTGTCGCCGACCGCGCCGTTGGGGCCGCCGTCGAGCAGGTCGGCGGCGTCCGGCGTCTCGAGGCCGCTGAGCCAGTCGTCCCCGGCGTCACCGAAGATCTGGTCCCGGCCGTATCCACCGATCAGCGAGTCGTTGCCCAGGCTGCCGTGGATCAGGTCGTCGCCGCCGTTGCCCATGATCGTGTTGGCGGCGGCGCCCCCGTAGAGAACGTCGTTGCCCGAGCCTCCAGAGGCGGCCTCGACGTCGGCGCCGATGGCGTCGCCCTCGCCGGGGAGACCGTCATCGGCGTGGCCGACCGTTCCACCGAGATCGACGGTGACCGCCTTCTCATATGCCCAGTAGTCGGCCGTGTCGAGGCCGCTGCCCCCCGACCAGGACGTCCGCCGCCGTGCCGGTGGAGTAGTCGTCGCCGGTGAGCGTGTCGTGGTCGGCGCCGCCGTCGAGGTAGTCGTAGCCCTGGTCGCCGTGCAGGTGGTCGTTGCCGGACCGGCCGTAGACCCGGTCGTTGCCCGAGCGGCCCCGCACGTGGTCCCCACCGGAGCCGGCGTACACCACGTCGTTGCCGGAGCCCGCGTACACCAGGTCGCTGCCGCCGAAGCCGGAGATCCGGTCGTTGCCGCTACCGCCATGGAGGTGGTCGTGGCCGCTGCCCCCGGAGACCTTGTTCTGCTTGCCGGTCGCCGCCTTGTACTTGACCTCGACTCGGCCATGCGAGAAGTAGCCGGCGGAAACGACGCCGGTGGACGCTGCCAGGGCGGCGGGCGCGGTGGCGACGCCGACCGAGACGGTGGTGAGGAGTGTGACCCCGACGCGGGTCAGCCAGGTGGAGCGAGACATGCAAATCATTTCGGATCATCCGCCGTGAGCGGACAGCGTAGATCGCCCCCGCCACCCTGGACGGTCCGCCCGAAGTCACCGCCGTAGCTGCTCGCGCACTGGTGGTTGCGGCTCCGGGCCGCGAGAGGCGGCCCGGAGCCCCGATGTCAGCGCTCGCAGTCCCGCACGGTGTCGGCGGCGCCGGCCAGGCACTGGTCGCCGAACGCACCGTTGAAGCCGCCGTCGAGGAAGTCGGCGTGGTCCGGGTCGTCGACGCCGGTGAGCACGTCGTCGCCGTCGTCGCCGAAGACGGAGTCCTTGCCCGTCGAGCCGTTCAGCCGGTCGTTGCCGCCCTCGCCGTGGATGCGGTCGTTACCGCCGTTGCCGTGGATCTCGTTGCTGAGGCGGCCGCCGTAGATGAGGTCGTCGGCACTGCCACCGAGGGCGTTCTCCACGTCGACGTCGATGGCGTCGCCCTCGCCGCTCACCCCGTCATCGCGGTGATCGAGGCCGCTGGCGAGTTCGAGCAAGAGCGGCGCCCGGTACGAGCTGTAGTCGGCGACATCCGTGCCACTACCGCCGACGAGGACGTCCGCCGAGATGCCGGTGGAGTACACGTCGCCGGTGAGCCGGTCGTTGCCGTCGCCACCGTCGAGCCAGTCCGCGCCCTGGTTGCCGAAGATGTTGTCCCGGCCGGTCAGGCCGTACAGGACGTCGTGGCCGGTGTCACCCCACACGTAGTCGTCACCGGAACCGGCGTAGACCACGTCGTTGCCGGAGCCGGCGAAGAGCGCGTCCGCGCCGCTGGAGCCGGAGAGGCGGTCGTTGCCGGAGCCGCCGATGAAGTAGTCGTTGCCGCCGTTGCCGTACAGGCGGTCCGCGCCCGTGTGGCCGTTGAGACGGTCGGCGGACGACCCGCCGGTGAGCACGTCATCGGCGCTGCCGCCGTCGGCGTACATGGGGACCGACGTCTTGTTGGTCACCGAGTCGGCGCGGTCGTAGGTGTAGACCTGCACCTGGGTGGGCGGGTACTTCAACTTGCAGCGAATCCTGGTCTTGTCGCCGGAGACCTTGGTGCAGCCCTTGCCGGCGCGGATCGCCACCTTGTCGTCGATGGTGACGGTCTTGCCGGAGCGGGTGATGACGACCTTGTTCTGCTTGCCGGTCGCCGCCTTGTACTTGACGACGGTCTTGCCCGAGACGGACACGACGCCGGTCGACGCGCCGAGGGCGGCGGGCGCGGACGCCACACCGACCGCGGCGGTCGTGAGAAGGGTGACCCCGATTCGGGTCAGCCAGGTGGAACGGGACATACGAAAATCCTTCCGGATCATCCTCCGTGAGCGCGCATCCTACAAAGGACGATCAACAAGGATGATCAGCGGCGAGCCGCCGCCGGGGCGTTCGCGGTGACCGCCCGCAGGATGTCGTCGACCCGTTCTTTGGCGTCACCGAAGAGCATCGCGCAGTTCTCCCGGAAGAAGAGCGGATTCTGCACGCCGGCGTAGCCCGAGGCCATCGACCGCTTGAACACGATGACGTTGTCGGCTTCCCAGACCGTCAGCACCGGCATGCCGGCGATCGGGCTGGCCGGGTCGTCGGTGGCGGCCGGGTTCACCGTGTCGTTGGCGCCGATGACCAGCACCACCGACGTACCGGTGAAGTCGTCGTTGATCTCGTCCATCTCCAGGACGATGTCGTAGGGCACGCGCGCCTCGGCGAGCAGCACGTTCATGTGACCGGGCAGCCGGCCGGCCACCGGGTGGATGCCGAAGCGCACGGTCACGCCGCGCTCGCGCAGAACCCGGGTGAGTTCGGCGACGCCGTGCTGGGCCTGGGCGACCGCCATGCCGTACCCGGGCGTGATGATCACCGAGTCGGCGGTGCTGAGCAGTTCGGCCACACCCTCCGCGGTGATCTCGCGGTGCTCGCCGTAGTCCTTCGCGTCGGCCGGGCCGGCCTCGATGCCGAAGCCGCCGGCGATGACCGACAGGAAGGACCGGTTCATCGCCTTGCACATGATGTAGGACAGGTAGGCGCCGGACGAGCCGACCAGCGCGCCGGTGACGATGAGCAGGTCGTTCTCCAGTAGGAAGCCGGCGGCCGCGGCGGCCCATCCGGAGTAGCTGTTGAGCATCGACACCACCACCGGCATGTCGCCGCCGCCGATGCTGGCGACCAGGTGCCAGCCGAGCAGCAGGGCGATGGCGGTGACCACGATCAGCAGCCACAGCTGGGGCGCCACCACGAACCAGGCGGTGAGCGCGGCGAAGGCGACCAGCGCGCCGACGTTGAGCAGGTTCTTGCCGGGCAGCATCAGCGGGCTGGACTTGATCCGGGCGGAGAGCTTGAGGAACGCCACGATCGATCCGGTGAACGTGACGGCGCCGATGAAGACGCCGATCACCACCTCGGCGCTGTGGATGCCGAGCATCTCCTGGCCGGCCAGCAGGGCGGCTTCGGGGCCGTCCGGGTGCGCCTCGACGTGCAGGTAACCGTTCCAGCCGACCAGCACGGCGGCGAGGCCGACGAAGCTGTGCAGCAGGGCGATCAGCTCCGGCATGCCGGTCATCTCGACCTTGCGGGCCCGGTACAGGCCGATCACGGCGCCGATCAGGGTGGCCACCACGATCAGCGCCAGTCCGATCGTACTGATCTCGCCGTCGATCGCGAGAGCGATCGTGGCGACCAGGGCGACGGCCATGCCGGCGATGCCGAAGCTGTTGCCGGCCTTGGCGGTCTCGTGCCTGGACAGGCCGGCCAGCGCCAGGATGAAGAGCAGGGCGGCGACGATGTACGCCGCCTGCGCCGCGGTTTCGACGGTCATCAGATCAGCTCCTGGAGAACATGGCGAGCATGCGGCGGGTCACCGCGAAGCCACCGAAGATGTTGATGCTGGCCAGCAGGATCGCGACGAACGAGAGCGCGGTCACGACGGCGTCGCCGTGGCCGATCTGCAGCAGGGCGCCGACGACGATGATCCCGGAGATCGCGTTGGTGACCGACATCAGCGGCGTGTGCAGGGCGTGGTGCACGTGCCCGATCACGTAGTAGCCGATCACGATCGCCAGGGCGAAGACGGTGAGGTGCCCGCGCAGCGCGGCCGGCGCGGCGGCGGCGAGCAGGAACAGCGCGGCTGCGCCGCCGCCGATCACCGCGAGCTGCCGGCCGGGCTTCTTGACCGGCACGGGTACGACGGCCGCCGCCACCGCCGGGGCGACCGGGGCGGCCGGGTTCGCCGACACCGACACCGGGGGAGGGGGCCAGGTCAGCTCCCCGTCCCGGACGACGGTCATCGAGCGCTGCACGACGTCGTCGAAGTCCAGGACGAGCTGCCCGTCCTTCTCCGGGGTCATCAGCTTCATCAGGTTCACCAGGTTGGTGCCGTACAGCTGGGAGGCCTGCGCGGGCAGGCGGCCGGGCAGGTCGGTGTAGCCGATGATCGTCACGCCGCCCTCGGTGACGACCACCTCGCCGGGAACGGTGCCCTCGACGTTGCCGCCGTTGGCCGCGGCCATGTCGACGATGACGCTGCCCGGTTTCATGGTGGCCACCATCGCGGCGGTGATCAGCCGCGGCGCCGGCTTCCCGGGGATCAGCGCGGTGGTGATGATGATGTCGACCTCGGTGGCCTGCGCCGCGTAGAGCTGCGCGGCACGCTCGTTGTAGTCCTCGGACATCTGCTTGGCGTAACCGGTCGACGAGACCTCGACGTCGCCGGCCTCGACCGACAGGTACTCCCCGCCGAGCGATCGGACCTGGTCGGCGACCTCGGGGCGGGGGTCGGTGGCTCGTACGATCGCGCCCAGACTGCCGGCCGCGCCGATCGCCGCGAGGCCGGCGACGCCGGCGCCGGCGACCAGCACCTTGGCCGGCGCGACCTTGCCGGCGGCGGTGACCTGGCCGGTGAAGAAGCGGCCGAAGGCGTGCGCGGCCTCGACGACGGCCCGGTAACCGGCGATGTTCGCCATCGACGACAGCACGTCGAGGGACTGGGCACGGGAGATGCGCGGCACGGCGTCCATGGACAGTGCCGTGATCGGCCGGCGGGCGAGGTCGTCGACCAGGTCCGGGTCCAGGCGCGGGTTGAGCATGCCGATCAGCGTGGTGCCCGCGGCGAGTTTGTCGAGCTGCTCGGCCGGAGGCGGATTGATCGCGAACACGATGTCGGCGGCGAGCGGGTCGCCGATGGTCGCGCCCGCGCCGGCGTAGGCCTCGTCCGAGAACGAGGACGCCGCGCCGGCGCCGGCCTGCACCACCACGCCATATCCCAGTTTGACCAACTCCGCCACGGTGGCGGGTGTGGCTGACACCCGCCGCTCACCCGGATCAGGGTCACGCGGTACACCGATGATCATTAGTTGACTCCCGGTTGAAGTTGATCCTGAAAACGTGCGACGTGGGTCGCCGGTTCAACGCGTCCGATATTTTGTTACTCGCCAGTAGGGAGAGGTTAGGTGCTCGGGCGCGAAAAGCCCAGAGTCCAACACACCCAATGTCACCGGAGGATCGCGCTGAGGCAACGTTCAGTCGAGGTGGCACACCTCCGGGAAGGCCGGGCTGGGTCCCGCCAGCAGCCGCTGCGGCCGGTGCCGCAGATGCAGGTCGAAGAAGGCGAGCGGGTACGCCTGCTGGATGCGCACCGCCCGGGCCGGGTCGAGGGTGCCCACCCAGCCGGTGAGTTCCTCGCCGCTCATCCCGGTGAGCCGCGCCAGCTGCGGAATCAGCCACTGCTGATCGTTGTACGACCCGTGGGCCGCCCCCTTGGCGCGCAGGTTGAGCCGCCATCCTCGCAGGAGCGACCAGAACTGCGCGACGCTCGGCTCGGAGGTCCGGGTGAACTCCGCGCTCATCAGCAGGAACGGCCGGTCCAGTTCGGCGACCGGCGGCTGCGACTGCATCTCGCCGTCGAAGCCGATCCCGGCCCGGACCCGCCGGTCGACGTTCATCACCAGGGCGGTCGCGGTCGCCGCCTTCGACCAGCCGAACATGCCGACCCGGCGCAGTTCGAGGGCGGCGCCCAGGCCGGCCGGCAGCGGTCGCCCACCGGCGTCGGGATTGCGGCCGGCGGCGATCTCCTCCAGCCGGTCGAGGACGAACTGGACGTCGCGCGCGTGGTCCCACGGAGTGAGAGGCAGGTCGTCGGCGGAGACCACGAGACGGCCGTCCGGGAACTCGGTGAAGCCGTCGTACGGGGTGTCGACGGTGACCACGACGTAGCCGTGGCTGGCGAGTTCCTGCACCACGATGGTGGTCTCGGCGCGGCAGGTGTTGTTGCCGTGCGAGTACATCACCACGGGCAGCCGGCCGGACCCGGGCAGGACCGCAGCGCCCTCGTGGCCGGCGGTCAGGGGTGCGGCCGCGACCCCGGGGTCGAAGCCGACGGACTCGATCAGTGCCCGCCAGGACGCGTCGGGCATCCACGGCGCGACGGGATGCCGCCGGATGTCGCGGGCAGCGGGATACCAGACACCGGCCATCAGCTCGAGCGGGCGACCGGGGCCGGCGACCGGGTCCGGCCGGGAGCGGTCGACGAGGTGCAGCGACACCGTGCCGACGCGGTGTGGCCCGGTGGGCCGGGGGAGTGTGAGCCGGGCCGGGGCCGCCCGTCCCGGGCCGGCGATGCCGAGCGGCACGGCGGCTCCGGTGGCCAGGGCGGTCGCGAGCAGGTGGCGGCGGGTGATCATCGGTCCTCCCGGGGGTTGGTCTCGACCCGTGCGATGAGCAGCTTCAGCCGCCCGATCTCCTCGGCGAGCGCGGCGGTGCCGGCCGGGGTGAGCGTGATCCAGGTGCGGCCGCGCTTGCCCTCATAGCCCTTCTCGACCTCGACCAGCCCGGCCGTCTCCAGCACGGTGACGTGCTGGGAGAGGTTGCCGGCGGTCAGCTGCAGCTGGGTGCGCAGATAGCCGAACTCGACCCGGCGGGCCTCGTGCGCGATGGTGAGGATGCCCAGCCGGACCCGCTGGTGCACCACGTCGTCCAGCCCGGTGACCGGGTGCGACTCGGGGGCGCCGGCGTCGGCGGTCATCGGCGCCACCGGCGGGCCGCCGCGAAGCCGGCCGCGCCGAGCAGCAGCACCGCGCCGTTGATCACCTGCTGCGGCACGAACTCCGCCCGGACGTTGCTGTGGTCCTGCCAGCCGAAGTTGATCGGCACCAGGACCACGGCCAGGTAACCGAGGGTGAAGATCAGCAGGGCGACGTTGCGCTCCAGCCGGGCCAGCACCAGCAGCGCGACCCCGATCGTGCCCCACGGCGCGACCAGGCGGTCGAGCACGAGCACCCAGGACGGGAACGGGTCGGCCGGCGGGTTGTCGAACAGGAACAGGCGCGCCAGCAGCCACACCACGGTGAACAGCACGGTCAGCCCGGCGCCGGTGATCGCGTACGGCAGCACCCGGGCGCCCAGCCCTCGCGCCCGGGCGACCCGCACGTAGCAGTAGGCGATCGCCGCATAGGCCAGCAGCAGCGCCACCGGCCAGTAGAACAGCACGCCCTGGCGGGCGAACTGGCAGCCGTCGCCGGTGCAGCGCACCACCATGCCGTAGTAGTCGAACGGGATGCCGGCGAACGTCACGGCGGCCAGCACCAGCAGGGCGATCCAGGTGGCCCGCTGGTCACGGCGCACCCGGTGGGCCAGGGCGCGCGCGTTGGAGAGCAGCCGGCGGGGATCCCCGCCGGCCTGTACCGAGTCGGTTGTCATGCCAACAGGTTTCCATTACAAACCTGTTGGCGCTAGTGCCAAATTTAGATTTGTTGATACCGCTGGAGGAAGAGCGCCTCGGCATGCGCCAGCCGGGCGATCTCACCCGGGTCGACACTCTCGTTCGGCGCGTGGATCAGCGCGAGCGGCTCCTCCACGCCCATCAGGACGATCTCCGCCTCCGGGTAGGTGTCGGCGAACACATTGCACAGCGGGATCGATCCGCCCTGACCGAGAGTGGTCATGTCCCGGCCGAACGCCTCGCGCATCGCCGAGGCGAGCGCCCGATAGGCCGGCCCACCGGTGTGCGCCTCGAACGGCTGGCCGATCGCCTCCCGCGCGACACTGATCCGCACGCCCCACGGCGCCGCCGCGTGCAGGTGCGCGATCAGCGCGTCCTCCGCCTTGGCGGCGTCGGTGCCCGGCGGCACCCGCAGGTTCAGCCGGGCCCGGGCGTGCGGCTGGATCGCGGCCGCCGAGCCGACCACCGGCGGGCAGTCGACGCCGAGGATCGTGACCGCCGGCCGGGCCCAGAGCATGTCCGAAACCGTGCCGTCGCCGAGCAGCCCCACCCCGTCGAGCAGCCCGGCGTCGGCGCGGAACTGATCCGTGGGATACGGCGCCCCGCCCCAGGTCTGGCCGCTCTCCAGCCCGGCGATCGTGGTGTTGCCGGCCGCGTCGCGCAGCGTGGACAGGATCTGCACCAGGGCGGCCAGCGCGTCCGGCGCCGCGCCGCCGAACATGCCGGAGTGCAGTTCGCCGGCGAGCGCCTCGACCGTGACGACCACGTTGACCATGCCGCGCAGCGTCACCGTGGCGGCCGGCACGCCCACCGCGGCGTTGCCGGTGTCGCACACCAGAATCGTGTCGGCACGCAGCAGGTCCGGGTTCCGCACGACGAAGTCCTCGAGGCCGCCGGTGCCCTGCTCCTCGGAACCCTCGACGATCAGTTTCAGGTTGACCGGCACGTCGCCGCCGAGGGCGCGCAGCGCGGTCAGGTGCATGATGATGTTGCCCTTGCAGTCGGCTGCGCCCCGGCCGTACCACCGGCCGCCGGTCTCGGTCAGCTCGAACGGCGGGGTGCGCCAGGCGGCGGCGTCCAACGGCGGTTGCACGTCGTAGTGGGCGTACAGCAGCACGGTGGGCGCGTTCGGGACGGTTGCCGGCCGTACGCCGAAGACCGCTTTGCTGCCGTCGCTGGTCTCCCGCAGGCCGAGGTCGGTGAAACCGACCTCGGCGAAGTGCTCGACCACCCAGTTCGCCGCCTTCGTGCACTCCTCCGGCGGATACTGCCGGGGGTCGGCGACCGACGGGATGGCCACCAGCTCGGCCAGGTCGATGCGGGCCTGCCCCATCAGGCCGGCGATCCGGTCGGCGAGGCTCATCCGGCCACCTCCGAGAGCTTGAGGTCGTCCACGACCTGCTGGTACGCCTCCAGGTTCTGCGGGCAGTAGACCTTGGTGATCAGCAGCTGGCCCTGGACCACCTTCTCGTCGGCGATCACCGGCCGCTGTCCCGGGCCGGCCGCCCCGTTGGTGAGCTGGCTGTAGAGCGTGGCGCGGCTCAGGGCGGCGTCCGGGTCGGTGCAGACCGTGCCGCCGTCGTCGCCGAGGACCGAGGCGATCTGCTCGGTCGTCGGCACGTACATGCCGGCCGAGTTCAGTTCCACCTGCAACTGTTGAGCCTTCGCGGTGGCCACCTGATCGTCGCGGCGGTTGTCGAAAACGATCAGCCCGATGACGGCGAGCAGGAGAAACACGACACCAGCCACGATGTAGGTCGTCGTTTGATGACGGGTCTCCGCGGTCATGCCGCTGCCTCCTTCCAGGACGGCTTGCGGAACCGGTAGAAGAGGAAGGGCACGAGCAGACCGAGGCCCAGGGCGCCACCGGCCACGACGGCCAGGTAGACGCCGACGTTGCCGGAGCCGAACTGCGACGGCGGGACGAACCCGATCAGCAGGGCCGCCAGCGAGGCCGCGAAGCCGACACCGCACAGGCCGGTCAGCATCGGCGCGCGGTAGCCGCGCGGGTGATCCGGCTGGCTGCGGCGCAGGCGTACGGCGGCCACGAACATCAGCAGGTACATGATCAGATAGACCTGTGTGGTGATCACCGAGAAGATCCAGTACGCGCTGGAGACGTCCGGGATGAACGCGTAGGCCAGCGCGATCACCGTGGTGATCAGGCCCTGCGTGACCAGGATGTTCTGCTGCACGCCGTGCTTGTTGAGCTTCTGCAGGAACGGCGGCAGGTAGCCCTCCTGGCGCGAGATCAACAGCAGGCCCTTGGACGGGCCGGCCAGCCAGGTGAGCATGCCGCCGAGCGAGGCGGCGACCAGCATGATGCCGAGAATCGGGGTGAGCCACTGCGAGTCGAACGCGGCGAACACCGCGTCGAACGCCTGCATCACACCGGCGGTCAGCGACAGCTGCTCGGCCGGCACCACCCAGCTGATCGCCAGCGCGGGCAGGATGAAGATCAGCAGGACCAGGCCCATCGCCAGGAACATAGCGCGCGGGAACTCGGTGCCCGGCTTGCGCAGCGAGCCGACGTGCACCGCGTTCATCTCCATGCCCGAGTAGGACAGGAAGTTGTTCACGATCAGCACCAGGCTGGACAGTCCGGCCCAGGCGGGCAGCAGGTTGCTCGCGGTCATCGGCGCGGCCGACTCGTTGCCCTGGCCGAGGAACGCCACACCGAGGATGACCAGCAGCGCGCCGGGGATCAGCGTGCCGATGATCAGGCCGCCGCTGGCGAGCCCGGCCACGCCGCTGGTGCCGCGCGAGGACACCCACACGCCGGTCCAGTAACAGACCATGATCACGATGGCGGTCCAGACGCCGCTGGACGCCAGGTCCGGGTTGATGACGTAGGCGAGCGTGCTCGCGACGAAGCCGAGCAGGCTCGGGTAGTAGAAGATGGTCATGGCGAACTGGCACCAGACCGCGAGGAAGCCCATCGGCTTGGACAGGCCCTGGCTGACCCAGTTGTAGACGCCGCCCTCCCAGCCGGAGGCGAGCTCCGCGGAGACCAGCGCGGTCGGCAGCAGGAAGACCAGCGCCGGCACGATGTAGAGGAAGATGCTGGCCAGGCCGTAGACGGCCATCGTCGGCGAAGGCCGCAGACTGGCCACCGAGCTGGTGGTCATCAGGGCCAGCGCCACCCACGAGATGTACGCGACCGCCGGTGCGGTCCGTTTGGCTGCTGTCGTGCTCACGCTGCCTCCCAACAGCTAAGAGTCAGCCAGATCATCAGTGGGCATGGATGGTTCGCGCCTCATCCCTGGCGGGTTAGTTCGATACCGGCCGGGACTCGGCCGGAGCAACGGCACCGCGCGGTACGCCGGCCGGGCTCATCCGCTGCGAATGATGCCGGACGGCGGCCGGGGATCGACGCTGATGGTCATGACGGACACCCGCGAGTCCAGGGCCGCCGGCGCCGGCGTGCTCCTCGTCGCCTGCGTCTCCGCGCTGGTGGTCAACGCCAACACCTCGGCCGTGACGATCCTGCTCCCGGCGATCAGCGAGGACCTCGGCACCTCCCTGGACGTGCTGCAGTGGGCGGTCACCGGCTACATGCTGGTCGGCGCCGCGGTGATCGTCACGTCCGGGGCGCTCGGCGACGTGTTCGGCCGCCGGAAGGTGTTCCTCCTCGGGCTGATCCTCTTCGTCGCCTCCTGCGCGCTGATCGCCCTCGCCGGCAGCGGCGGCGGCGTCATCGCCGGCCGGATGCTCCAGGGTGCGGCCGGGTCCACAATCCTCGCCTGCGGGATGAGCCTGCTCTCGGTGGACGCGGCCGGCGCCGGGCAGATGAAGGCGATCACCCTCTGGGGCGCGGCCTCCGCGGTCGGCGCCGCGGCCGGGCCGCTCATCGGCGGGGTGCTCGTCGACGTGACCGGCTGGCAGGGCCTGTTCTGGATCGACGCGGCGATCGCCGCCGCGTGCATTCCGATCACGCTGACGGCCGTCACGGAGTCCCGGGACCCGGACCGGCCCCGCTCGATCGACGTCCTCGGCACGATCCTGGTCGCCGTCGCGCTCGTACCCCTGGTGCTCGCGCTCAGTATGAGCGGCGACTGGGGCTGGGTGTCGGTGCCGACGATCGGCTGTCTGGTGATCGCCGTGCTGGGCGGCTGGGGTTTCGTCGTGGCCGAGCGCCGGGCCGCCGCGCCGCTGGTCGACCTGCGCCTGCTGCGCAACCGGGTCCTGGTCGGCGCGACCCTGGCGATCCTGCTGGTCGCCGGCGCGATCAACGCCCTGATGTACCTGCTCAGCCTCTACTTCCAGGACCCGTCGGCGTTCGCCATGACACCCCTGGAGGCGGGCCTGGCCACGCTGCCCGCGGCCGCCGCGATGATCGCCGTCACCCCGCTGATCACCCCCTTGGCTCAGCGGATCGGCGCCGGCTACGCGATCCTCTTCGGCTTCGGGCTCGCCGTGGCCGGTTCGCTCGCGCTGGTCTTCGTCACCGCGTCCTGGACGTACGCCGCCTTCGTGCTGCCGCTCGTGGCGATCGCCGTCGGTCTCGGGTTCGCCAACGGGCCGGCCTCCTCGGCGTCCACCGCGGCGGTCTCGGCCGACGAGGTGGGGCAGGCTTCCGGCATCTCGAACATGGCCCGCTACGTCGGCGGTTCACTCGCGGTAGCCGCGGCGGCGACCGTCTCCACCGGCGTCACCGAGTCCGCCACCGCGGCCGGTGACCAGCCCGCCGACGCGCTCGCCGCCGGGCTGGCCGGTGCGTCGATCTTCCTGACCGTGGTCTCCGGCCTGGGCATCGCCCTGGTCCTGCTGATGGGACGGCACCGCGGTGACCGTGTGGAGGCAGTCCACCGCTCCGCCGCGGCTGCGGCGACCAGCCACACCATCCCGACGCGCCCGGTACCCGTGCGCCAGGCCGTCGAGAGGTGAACACACCGTGTCGTTCGCGTGAATTGACACTCCGTGGAAAACCGCCCAGCCAGGCAAGACAGCGGTTCCTACAGTGACTGCCATGCGAAGGTCCCTTGTAGCATCGACAGCCGCCGTCCTCGCGCTGTCGCTCATGCCTGCCGGGCCGGCACTCGCCGGCTCGGCTGCGGACACCGCGCCGCCCGAGATCCACTCCTTGACCTTCTCGGAGTCCTCAGTCACCGTCTCCGGCCTGGGGACGAAATTCGTCCAAGTGCGGGTCCGGCTCACCGACGAATCGGGGGTCGAGCCCATCGACTACAACCCGAGTTTCGAGCTGGCCTCGCCCTACCTGCGGCTGAACGCCGAACCGAACGGCTACATCCTGCTCCGTCTGGCGGAGGGGACTGAACAGGACGGTATCTGGGCCGGTAACATCCCGGTCACGTCTGCCTGGCGGGGGAGGATCACGCCGGTCCAGATCTACGCCAAGGACAAGACGTACGAGAACACGCTCGACATTCACCCCGGGGCGCTCGGCCTCGATCCCGTCCTGCAGGTGAACAGCTCCAACCGGCCGGCCATCGACATGACCTTCTCCCCGGAGCCGCGCAAGCCCGGCAAGCCGGTCACTCAGAAGGTCCGGGCCTGGAACACCACCACCGGCAAGCCTTGGCCCAACCTGCCGCTGCATTTCAGCTTCGACAACGGCTGCGTCGAGCCGGGCAATCTCACGTCCGCGCGGACCCGGGCCGACGGGACGTTCAAGCGGACGATCAGCGCGTGGCAATCGCAGTGGCTGCAGTGTGTCTGGGTGCCCGCGGCCAACCAGCCGGGCCTGATGTGGCCGCCGTCGGTCATCGCGGTGGACAGCGGTTTCGTCCGGACCAAGCAGTACTCGGTCACCGCGAAACCCGCCGTCACGTCGGTGAAGGCCGGCAAGAGCGTCAAGGTCAAGGGCAAGATCCGCCCGAAGGTCAAGGGCAAGGTCGTGCAGCTACAGCGGTACTACAAGACGAAGAAGGTCTGGCGCACGGTCAACACGGCGAAGGTACGCGCCGACGGGACCTACACCGTCCTGGCCACGCCGAAGGGCAAGGCCACCTACACCTACCGCGTCTACGTGGCCGGCGACCAGAGCGTGGTCGGCAACGTCTCCAAGAAGTTCAAGATCCGCGGGAAGTGAGCGATGGCCGGCACCGGCGGGTGCCGGCCCATCATCGCAATGCCGCTGCCCGTGGCTCAGACGATCGAGAGCTGAACGCACCGCGATATACGCGTGAATTCACGGTATGCGGGAAAGTGCCCGGGCAGGCAAGACAGCGGCCCCTACATTGAGTCGCATGCAGAAATCCCTGGTAGTGCCGACAGCCGCCGTCCTCGCGTTGTCGCTCATACCCGCAGGGCCGGCACGTGCCGGCCCTGCCGCGGACACCACGCCGCCTCAAGTGCACTCCATCGCGTTCTCGGAGTCCTCGGTCACCGTCTCCGGTTTGCAGACCAAGTTCGTCGAAGCGCGGGTGCGCCTGAGCGACGACACCGGAGTGCAGGAAATCTCGTACGGGTACAACCCGCCGTTCGAGCTGGCCTCCCCCTACCTACGGCTGAGCGCCAAACCGAACGACTACATCCTGCTCCGTCTGACGGAGGGGACGGAACAGGACGGGATCTGGACCGGCAACATTCCGGTCACCTCCGCCTGGCGAGGGACGATCACGCCGATCCAGATCTATGCCAAGGACAAGACGTACGAGAACACGCTCGACATGCATCCGGGATCGCTCGGCCTCAATCCCACCCTGAAGGTGAAGAGCTCGAACCGGCCGGCCATCAGGATGACGTTCTCGCCGGAGCCGCTCCCGGCCGGTAAACCGGTCGTCCAGAAGATCCAGGCCTGGAACACCACCACCGGCAAGCCCTGGCCCAACCTGCCGCTGCATCTCAGCTTCGACAACGGCTGCGTGGAGCCGGGCGGCCTCGTGGCCGTGCGGACCCGCGCGGACGGGACCTACAAGCGGACCATCAGCGCCTGGCAAGCGCAGTGGGTGCAGTGCGCCAGGGTGCCCGGCGTCAACCAGCCGGGCATGGTGTGGCCGCCGACGGTCATCACCTCGGTCGGAGGTTTCGTCCGGACCACGCAGTACTCGGTCACCGCGAAGCCGGCCGTCACGTCGGTGAAGGCCGGCAAGAGCGTCAAGGTCAAGGGCACGGTCCGCCCGAAGGTCAAGGGCAAGGTCGTGCAACTGCAGCGGTACTACAAGGCCAAGAAGGTCTGGCGCACCATCAACACGGCGAAGGCGCGCGCCGACGGCACCTACACCGTCCTGGCCACGCCGAAGGCCAAGGCCACCTACACCTACCGCGTCTACGTGGCCGGCGATGTGGACGTGGTCGGCAACGTCTCCAAGAAGTTCACGATCCGCGGGAAGTGAGCGGGGAGACCTCAGATCGCCTGGCCGGAGATGAACGGCAGCCAGCCGGCGTACCAACCGGAGAGCAGCCCCAGCGCGCCGAGCACGATCACCAGATCACGATTGCGCGCCCGGGCCAGAGCGATGGCCGGCACCAGCAGCACCGCGAACGCGGGCAGCAGGTGCCGGCCCATCATCGAGATGTGCGCGTGCGAGCCGGCCGCCAGCACCAGCGTCGCGGCGGCGAAGACCGTCAGCTGCCACGGCCCGCGCCGGGCCAGCAGCGCGAACAGCACCAGGTACCCGGCGAGCATCAGCACCGACAGGATCCGGATCGGCTTGGTGGCGTTGTCCTCACCGACCCCGATCATGATGTCCGTGACGACCTGCCAGGTCGACTGGCCGTAATCCCACCAGGCGCCGAACGTGTTCTGGTGGGTCTCGAAGAACCTGTCCACGCCGCCGAGCTTGGCGGAGGCGTAGGCGACATAGGCGAGCAGCCCGGCGGGGGCGAGCACCATCGCGGCGTACGGCCGCCAGCCACCGCGCCGGCGGGCGGCGGCGACCAGCGCGGCCAGGCCCACGGTGCCGATCAGCGCGGCCGCGGTCGGCCGGCTCAGCCCACTGATCCCGGCCAGCAGCCCCGCGATCAGCCAGCGCTCCTTGAGCAGGGCATACAGCGTCCAGGCCGACAGTGCGGTGAACAGCGACTCGGTGAACGCGCCGTTCTGCGTCAGGGCGGCCGGCGCGACCGCCCACACCGCGGCCAGCATGATTCCGGCGCGATGGCTGTGCACGTGCCGGCCGATGGCGTACAGGCCCCAGGCGGCGGCGATGGCCGAGAAGAACGAGACGATCAGGCACGCTGTCACGCCGGAGACGCCCGGCAGGTAGGTCAGCGGCCGGGCCAGCCACGGATAGAGCGGGAAGAACATCAGGCGCAACTCGTACGGCACGCCGTCCGCGTCGACCGCACCGACCGGACCGCCCAGCCCGTGCTCAGCGATCTTGGAATACCACCGCGCGTCCCAGGCCACCAGCGCGTCCAGGAACGATGTGAAGGTCCGCCACTGGTTGTTGATCGTCCCGTCCGGGTAGACCTGCCGGCCCGGATCGCGGGTGTGCGCGTGCGAGGCCAGCAGGTACATGACCTCCAGGCTGAGCACGCGCAGCACCAGGTAGACACCGATGGCCGGGGCCGCGAGGCGGGCCGAGGCCAGCAGCCGGGGGAGCGGGCGCTCCGAGATCTGCGGCGCGGGGGTGTCGTCCGCACGGGTCAGGGCGACGTCGGAAATGGGAATGCGCCTCTCTCACAACCTGTGCCGAACAACTACCGGGATCGATGCGGCACACTACCGCATCAGCGTGATCCACTGGCCCCCAGCCAGCGGTATCGGCGCTCCGGGCGGCCCGCCGCCGCGTACCGCAGGGTGACCTCGGCCCGGCCGGTGTCGTGCAGGTGCTCCAGGTAACGGCGGGCGCTCACCCGGGAGACCCCGATCCGGTCGGCGCACTCGGCGGCGGACAGCGTCTCGCCCGCCGACCGCAACGCCCGCTCCACCAGGCCGGCGGTCTCGGCGCTCAGGCCTTTCGGCAGGACGGCGGTGGACACCGGGTGGGCGGTCGCCCGGGCCAGCACCCGGTCGACGTCGGCCTGCGAGTGCACCTCGGCCGCGTCCATCCCGGTACGCCGGCTCGCGTACTGCTCCAGGCGCTGCCGCAGGTCGTCGACGCCGAACGGCTTCAGCAGGTAGTTGACCACCCCGTGCCGGACCGCGCCGCGCACCGTGTCGGCCTCCTTGGCCGCCGAGATGACCAGCACGTCGCAGTCGTGCCCGGCGGTCCGCAACCGGGCCACCACGTCCAAGCCGAACATGTCCGGCAGATAGAGGTCGAGCAGCACCAGTTCGGGCGCCAGCTCGGCGACCGCCCGCAGGGCCTCCGCGCCGGTGTGCGCGGTGCCGACCACCCGGAAGCCGGGCACCTGCTCCACGAAACCGCGATGGATCCGGGAGACCATGAAGTCGTCGTCGACGACCAGCACGTCGATCATCGAGAACCTTTCCGTGGAACCCCCGGCTTCAGCCGTGGGGAAGAAACGGATTGCCTGCGATGCAGGTCAGGGATAGTCGCTCCGCCGACAGGGCGGATGGGGGTCTGGTCAGACTTTGCGCTGGTTCTCGACATACCTCTTCCCGTCGGTGGATGTCGTTCTGTGGGTCGCAGCGGCCGGTTGTGCCTGCCCGGCAAGGTGACCGTCGCGGTCGTCTGGTCCCGCGAGCTGCCGTGCGACCCGACCAGCGTCCGTGTCTACCAAGACAACCTCGGCCACTGGTACGCGTCCTTCGTGGTTCGCCGCGAGATCGCCGCGGTCCCGGATGCGGATCTGCCGGGCCTCGGTATCGACTGGGGCGTGAAGACCACCGCCACCACTACCGACCCGGGCTTCGACCTGCCACACCTCGGGCATCGCCGTCGGTGCGCCGCCGAACTGGCCAAGGCCCAGCGCAAGATGGCCCGCCGCCGGCGACCAAAGGGCCAGGCGCCGTCGAAGGGCTACCAGGCCGCGAAGGCGCAGGCCGCCAGGATCGCCAAGAAGGCGGCCCGGCAGAACACCCACGACGCCCGCGTCTGGGCCAAGAACGTCACCGAGCACCACGCGCTGATCGCGGTCGAGGACTCCAAGCCGAAATTCCTGGCCAAGACCACCATGGCGCGTAACGCCGCGAGGACGATCCTCGCCACGGCTGAACGCCACCGTGCCAGTGCCGACGACGTCAGACATCTGATCGCCTCCTTCCGCGACGGTTATCAGGTGCAGTCCGAGCTGGAAATTCAGGGCCCTGCCCCGGAGGGAAGTCCCCC
The DNA here is from genome assembly GCF_040638955.1 of Actinoplanes sp. NPDC024001. Classification (NCBI taxonomy): domain Bacteria; kingdom Bacillati; phylum Actinomycetota; class Actinomycetes; order Micromonosporales; family Micromonosporaceae; genus Actinoplanes; species Actinoplanes sp. NPDC024001. The sequence goes on along the minus strand of NZ_JBEZZB010000054.1, from coordinate 17,628 downwards.
GGATTCATCCGTGGGGATCGTTAAGAGGGCACCTTCTCCGGGTGGCCGACCGTCAGGCGGGCGGTGAACATGGCTCCGTCGGGGGTGTTGGCGACCGCGACCTCCCCGCCGTGACGTTTGCAGACCACCCGGGTCAGCGCCAGACCGATGCCCCGCTCGCCGCCCTGCGCGGCCTTCGTGGTGAAACCGCGGGCGAAGACCTCCTGCGCCAGCTCCGGCGCCACACCCGGGCCGGAGTCCCGCACCGTGATCTCGACGGCGGTGCTGTCGTGCCGCAACTCCACCTCCACCCACGCGTCATGGTCGGGATCGCCGGCCGCGGCCGCGTCGACCGCGTTGTCGACGAGGTTGCCGACCACGGTCGTCACGTCCGCCGAGTCGACCGCCTGCAACCGGCCCAGATGGGTGCGCTCGGAGATGCGCAGCCGCACGCGCCGCTCGGCGGCCTGCGCCGACTTCGCCATCAGCAGCGCGGCGACCGCGGTGTCGTGCACCCGGCTGGTCAACGCCAGATCCAGCGACTCCCGGTGCCGGGCCAGGGCGCCGACATAGCGCACCACCTCGTCGTACTCGCGGATCTGGATCAACCCGGAGATGGTGTGCAGCTGGTTGGCGAACTCGTGTGCCTGCGCCCGCAGCAGCTCGGTCGAGCTGCGGAACGACCCCATCTCGCGCTCCAGCTGCGCCATCTCGGTACGGTCCCGCAGCGTGGTCACCGAGCCGAACCGGCGGCCGTCCTTGGTGACCGTCATCCGGTTCATCACCAGCACCCGGCCGCGGCGCACCACCACCTCGTCACGGTCGCCGCCGGTCAGCACGTCACCCAGCCGCCCCTCGCCGATGCCCAGCTCGGTGAGGCTGCGCCCGACACAGTCCTCGGGCAGGTCCAGCAGCGTGCGCCCGACCGCGTTGACCAGCGTGATCCGGTGCTGCGGGTCGAGCGCGACGACACCCTCGGCGATGCCGTAGAGCATCGCCTCACGATGCTCGGCCAGCCCGGCGATCTCCCGCGGCTCCAGCCCGAAGGTCTGCCGTTTGATCCGGCGCGCCAGCAGCCACGACCCGGTCAGCCCGCCCAGGCTGGCCACGCCCAGATAGATCAGCAGGTTGCCGGAGGCGTTGCGGGCCCGCTGCCAGATCGTCGGCGACCGCTCACCGATCATCACGGTGCCCAGGTGCCGCCCCAGGTTGTCACCGGGGCGGGCGCCGATCACCGGCGCCTGCGCGACCAGCTCCCGCGCGCCGTCCACGCGCAGCTCGCCCGACCAGCCGCGGCCTTCGGCCACGCCCGGATCGCCGAGCGGCAGCCGGCCGCGGACCAGGCTCGGATTGGTCGAGCTCACCACGACACCGCGGGCGTCGGCGAGCGAGACCGAGGTGACACCCGCTTGCGTACGGATGGTCTGCACCAGCGGGGCGAGGGTCTCGCCGGACCCCGGTGCGCCGAGCTGACTGCGCACCAGCGGGTTGTCGGCGAGCTGTTCGGCGAGCGCCGCCACCCGCCGTCCCTCCACGCGGTTGAACGTGGCGGTCGACTGCGCCAGCGACAGCGCGGCGATCGCCACCAGCACCACCACGATGATCATGACCTGCAGCGCGAGCATCTGTCCGGCGAGCGTGGGCCGGCGGGCGGTCACGACCACAATGAACTCAACCTCCGTTGTCGCCACAACGCAGACCCGCCGCCCGCGAAAGGGCCACCATCATCGCGCCGGACACGGACGAAACGAAAGAGAAACAGCGATGAAACTTGTGGTCAGGGCCCTGGTCGGGGCGGTGGCTGCCGTTTCGGTGGCCGCGGTGAGCGCGTGCGGCGCGACCGCGGACGACGACGCGGGCGGCGCCGCCGGAAAGCCCGTCGCCGACCTGCGGATCATGGTGCCGAACAGCCCCGGCGGCGGCTACGACACCACGGCCCGCAGCATCGCGAAGATCATGGAGGACGACCGGATCGCGACCGGCGTCGAGGTCTTCAACCTCTCCGGGGCGGGCGGCACGGTCGGGCTGCAGCGCACGGTCAACGAGAAGGGCAACGGCAAGCTCGCCATGCAGATGGGGCTGGGCGTGGTCGGCGCCTCGTACACCCAGAAGTCGCCGGCGAAGCTCACCCAGACGACCCCGCTCGCCAAGGTCATCGAGGAGCCGGGGGCGATCGTCGTACCGAAGGACTCGCCGTACCGTACGATCGCGGATCTCGTCTCGGCCTGGAAGGCCGATCCGAAGAAGGTCGCCGTGGGCGGCGGATCGTCGCCCGGCGGCCCGGACCACCTGCTGCCGATGCAGCTCGCCAAGACCGTCGGCATCGACCCGCGACAGGTCAACTTCGTCTCCTACGACGGCGGCGGTGAGCTGCTGCCGGCCGTGCTCGGCGGCAAGATCGCGTTCGGGGCCAGCGGGGTCGGCGAGTTCCTCGACCAGGTCGAGGCCGGTCAGGTGCGGGTCCTCGCGGTCACCGGCGAGCAGCGCATCGACGCGGTCAAGGACGTGCCGACGCTCAAGGAGTCCGGCATCGACCTGGTCTTCACCAACTGGCGCGGCATCGTCGCGCCGCCGGAGATCACCGACGCCGACCGGCAGACCTGGATCGACGCGCTGACCCGGATGCACGGCACCGAGGCGTGGAAGGCCGAGCTGGCCAAGCACGGCTGGACCGACGCGTTCGTCACCGGCGAGCAGTTCGCCACGTTCCTCGCTGAACAGGACAAGTCCGTCGCCGACCTCCTCACCGGCCTCGGCCTGACATGACCGGCGCCCCCCAGCCGGTTCCGGCCCCGGCGAGCAGCCGGGGCCGGGACCGGGCCCAGTACGGCGTCTGCGTCTTCCTGGCCCTCGTCGGCATCCTGGTCATCGTCGACGCCGCCCTCACCGGCAACGCCACCAGCAGCAACGACCCGATCGGCCCGCGGCCGGTGCCGATCCTGCTCGGGGCGCTGCTGCTGATCGTCGCCGCGGTCTACGCCGCCGACGTGGCCCGCGGCGGCCGCGGTGAACCGGAGGGCGGCGAGGACGTCGACCTCACCACGCCGATCGACTGGCGCACCGTCCTGCTGCTCGCCGGCGCGTTCGCGGTGAACGCCGTGCTGATCGAACCGCTGGGCTGGGTGATCAGCGGTTCGCTGCTGTTCTGGTCGGCCGCCGTCGTCCTCGGCGCGCGCCGCCACCTGCTGACGATCGCGGTCGCGGTCGCGCTGGCGCTCGTCACCTTCTACGGGTTCGCGATCGGGCTGGGTGTGAACCTGCCCGCCGGAGCACTGCAAGGAATCCTGTGATCGACGACCTGACCTCCCTGCTCGACGGGTTCGCCAACGTCGCGACACCCGGGAACCTGCTGATCGCGCTGCTCGGCGTCACCGTCGGCACCGCCGTCGGGGTGCTGCCCGGCATCGGCGCGGCGATGACCGTCGCGCTGCTGCTGCCGCTCACCTACGGCCTGGAGCCGACGCAGGCCTTCATCATGTTCGCCGGCATCTTCTACGGCGGCATGTACGGCGGCTCCACCACGTCGATCCTGCTCAACACCCCCGGCGAGTCGTCGTCGGTGGTCACCGCCATCGAGGGCAACAAGATGGCCAAGGCCGGGCGCGCCGCCCAGGCCCTGGCCACCGCGGCCATCGGCTCGTTCGTCGCCGGCACGATCGGCACCCTGCTGCTGGTGCTGATCACCCCGCTGATGGTGGCGTTCGCCATCGACCTGGGCGCGCCGGACTACCTGGCCATCATGATCCTCGGCTTCATCGCGGTCAGCGCGGTGCTCGGCTCGTCCCGGGTCCGCGGGTTCGCCGCCCTGCTGATCGGCCTGGTCATCGGCCTGATCGGGATCGACAGGGTGACCGGCCAGCAGCGGCTCACCCTGGACGTCCCGCAGCTCGCCGACGGCATCGACGTGGTGGTCGTCGCGGTCGGCATCTTCGCCGTCGGCGAGACCCTGTGGGTCGCGGCCCACCTGCGCCGCCGCGCCGCCGAGGTGATCCCGGTCGGTCAGCCGTGGCTGCGGCGCGACGACTGGCGCCGCTCCTGGCGGCCGTGGCTGCGCGGCACCGCCCTGGGTTTCCCGTTCGGGGTGATGCCGGCCGGGGGCGCGGAGATCCCGACGTTTCTCTCCTACAGCCTGGAGAAGAGACTCAGCCGCCGCCCGGAGGAGTTCGGCAAGGGCGCGATCGAGGGCGTGGCCGGTCCGGAAGCCGCTAACAACGCGTCGGCGGCGGGCACGCTCGTACCGATGCTGGCGCTCGGCCTGCCCACCAACGCGACCGCGGCGGTCATGCTGGCCGCCTTCCAGACCTACGGGATCCAGCCCGGACCGCTGCTGCTGGAACGCGAATCGACCCTGGTCTGGACGCTGATCGCCAGCCTGTTCGTCGGCAACCTGCTGCTGCTCGTGCTCAACCTGCCGCTGGCCCCGGCCTGGGCGCGGCTGCTGCGCATCCCGCGCCCCTATCTGTACGCGGGCATCGTGTTCTTCGCCTCGATGGGCGCCTACGCCGTGAACGCCCAGCCGTTCGACCTGTTCCTGCTGCTCACCCTGGGTCTGCTCGGCTTCGCGATGCGCCGTTTCGGACTGCCCGTGCTGCCGCTGATCGTCGGCGTCATCCTCGGCCCGATCGCCGAACGGCAGGGCCGGATGGCCCTGCAGCTCTCCGGCGGCGACCTGTCCGGGCTGATCGGTGGCCCGGTGTCCTTCGCCGTCTACGCGACGATCGCGGTGATCGTGGCGTGGCCGCTGCTGCGCCGGTACCTGATCCGCCGCTCACCGGCTCCAGGCTCGGCGATCCAGGAACGCCTCGACCGCGGTCATGACCTGCCCGAGGACGGCGGCGGACCGGGCCAGCGGCTCGCCGGGCAGGAACGGCGCCCGGGCGGCGCGCAGGGCGGCGACGCACCGCTCGTCGGTGAGCAGCGGAGTGAGCCAGACGGCGGGAAGTGACCGCTCGGCGGCCAGCTCCGCCGCACAGGTGCCCAGCGACTTGCCGCTGATGGGGACCCAGGCCGCCTCCGGGGATGAACACGATGCCGCGTTCCACACCGGCCATTATGGTCGCCGCCGCTGTCGCCGGGCAGGCGTCGACGGTGACCCGCAGGCCGGTCCTATTTCTTCCCTCCGGTGTGGGTCGGCCGGGGCTTCTTCGACTTCTTCGTCTTCGGGGCGTTGCCGGGATGCGTCGTGCCGGTGGGATCGGCGGGCGAGGTGGTGACGCCCTGGCGGGCGCAGTAACGCTCGATGTTCTCCTCGCCGCCGGCGGCGGCGATCAGGTCCCGCCGGTCCCGGCCGTTCATCGGATGGCCGCCGGCGTCGGCCGTCTGCCAGGCCGCGCACCAGCCCGCCTGCGCCGGACCCAGGGGTACGGGCGTGCGCGGCGACGTGGCTCTCGGGGTGGGCGACGGGGCCGGCGCCGACGACGGGGTGCGGGTCGGCGCCCGGCTCGGCGTGGGCGCCGGCACGCCCAGTCCGGAGAACAGCCGGTGCGCGCCCTGCTGGACGCCGGTGGGCAGGTTGCCGGTCCGGGCCGCCACCGCGGTCCCGCTGACGCTCAGCACCGCGACCGCGGCCACCACGGTCACGACGAGCCTGCGGGTGGACCGCCGTGCCGGGACCGCCGGGATGTCGGGTCGCGTGGCCGCCGCGGCCCGGCGACGTTCGGCGGCGAGGGCGGCGACCATCGCCTGCTCGCCGCTCAGTTCGGTGGGGGAGGCCGGCGCTCGTACCGCGTCGAGCAGATGGTTGAGCGCCGGGTCGGCACGGTCGAGATCGAGCCGGCCGGATCGCCGGTCGCGGATCGCTCGCAGCGCGTCGCGCAGTCGCATCCCGCTACACCCCCTCGGTGGCTTCGTGACGCAGGATCTGCTCGGCGCGGCCGCGGACCTGCGGGTCAGCGGCCAGTCTGCGCAGTCCGCGCATGGTCGCGATCCGGACCGCGCCGCGGCCCTTGCCCAGCACCCGGGCGGTCGCCGCGACGTCGAGGCCGGCCACCACCCGCAGCATCACCGCCTCGGCCTGGTCGACCGGGAGCGCCGCGACCCGGCTCAGCGCCCAGGCGGTCTCGGTGCCCTCGATCACCTCGGCGGCGGCGTCCGGGACCGCCGCGCCGACGTCCACCGTCTCGGCCGCGTCCTCGAGGCGGCGCCCGGCCCGGCGCAGCTCGTCGATGCCGCGGTGCCGGGCGATGTGGAACAGCCAGGCCCGGAAGGCGACCGGGCTGCCGGTGAACCGGTCGAGGTCACGCGCGGCCTGCAACCAGGTCTCCGAGGCGACGTCCTCGGCGGCGTTGCCGGCCAGCACCCGCAGGTAGCGCAGGACCGCCGGGTGCAGCGCGCGCCAGAGAACGGCGAATCCGCGTTCGTCACCGTCCCGCGCCGCGATCAGCGCGTCGGCGAGTTCGTCATCCGTCGGCAAGTGAGCTCCCTCTGCAACAGGGGTGCACGCTACCCGCCGGCCGTCGTCAGGGCTGGACGACGCCGACCACGTTCGCCACCGGCAGTGGTCCGTTGTGGGACGAGTCGTTGGCCACACCACGGTTGTCGCCGAGGACGAAGACGTGCCCGGCCGGCACCGTGGTCGCGTCGAAGGCGACCGGTGGCTCGCCGTCGGTGTTGACGTGCGGCTCGTCCAGCGCGGCGCCGTTGCGGACCAGCCGGTCCCTGGCGTCGCAGCAGCTGATCGTGTCGCCGGGCACCGCGACCACCCGATAGACCCGGACCGTTCCCTCACCCCAGCTGCCGGGCGGCTGGAACGCGACGATGTCACCCGCGCGTGGCCGGTACGCCCCGGACTCGACCTCCGCCGCTCTGACGACGGCGCCCTCCTCGAAGGTCGGCGCCATCGAGATGGACTGGATCCGGTAACGCTTCTGGTCACCGGCCCCGCACGAGCCACCAGCGATCAGGGCGGAGACGAGTCCCACCAGGAGGAATGAGTTTCGCACCGGCTGATCATCACATTCACCGGCATCGTCCGAAGTGTATGGATCGCGCAGCGTTCTGCCGGTCGTTTCTGTTACTCGAAATGGCGACCTGACCGGTTGATAATGCTCACTGCGCGATTCTTCCCCTTCGCGTTGATCTCTCCCGGCTGACTTCCTAGCCTGGGGTCCGATCGAGGGGGAGATAGATGTCCATCGAGGTCCGTCTGCTCGGGCCGGTGGAGTTACGGGGAGAACACGGACCGGTCCACTCCGGACCGGCCAAACGGCGTGCGGTCCTCGCTGCGCTCGCACTGGAAGCCAACCGGCCGGTGACGCTGCACCGGCTCACCGAACTGCTCTGGGCCGGGGAACCGCCCCCGTCCGCGGTCGCGAACATCCGTAACCATGTGGCGGCACTGCGCCGTACGCTCGGCGGCCGTCTCGTCTCCCGGCACGGGGCGTACCAGCTGGACCTGGACCCGTACGAACTGGATGTGACCGAATTCCGGCGGCTCGCGGACAGCGGGCGAGGCGCGCTGGCGCTCGGGGAGGCCCGCCGGGCCGAACCGGACCTGGCAGCCGCCCTGCGGCTGTGGCGCGGGCCCGCCGGGCACGGGCTGCCGCGCGGCGCCGCCCTCGACGTCCTGCTCGCCGGCCTGGAAACCGACCGGCTGCGCACCGTGGAAGACCTCATCGAGGCGCGCCTGCGGCTGGGGCACGCCGGTGAGCTGGCCGCGATCCTGCGCGAGCACCTGGCTGCCCACCCGCTGCGGGAACGGGCCTGGGGGCAGCTCATGCTGGCGCTCTACCGGGCCGGTGACGTCGGCGCCGCGCTCGCCGCCTACCGGCAGGCGCAGGCCACACTGCAGGTTCAGCTCGGCGTCGACCCGGGCGGCGAACTCGCCGAACTGCACGTCGCGATGCTGGAACGGGCACCCCGCCTCGACCACCCGGGCGCCCGCGGCCGGGCCGCCGGCGTGGACGTGCCCCGCGAACTGCCCCCGGACCCGGCGTTCCTGACCGGCCACGCCGACGAGCTGGCGGCGGTGGTGGCCGGGGCGCACCGTACGCCGGCGGTGGTGGTCGTCCACGGCCCGGCCGGCAGCGGCAAGACCGCCCTGGTCACCCGGGCCGGCCACCGGCTGGCCGGCGCGTTCCCGGACGGTCAGATCTTCGCCGGCGCCGGGCCGGACGTCTCCGCGCCCGACCTGATGGCCCGGGTGCTGCGGGCCCTGGGAGTCCCGTCCGGCGAGGTGCCCGAGCGGGCCGACGAGCGGATCGGGCGCTACCGGTCGCTGCTGGCCGCCCGCCGGGTGCTGATCGTCCTGGACGCGGCCACCGACATCGGGCAGGTGCGCCCGCTCATCCCGGCAGCGGCCGGCTCGGCCCTGCTGGTGACCAGCCGCCGGCCCCTGCCCATGCCCGAGGCCGTCCCCCACGTCGCCCTGCGAGCGCCGTCCGGCTGAGGCGCCAGCAGGGCTTCGATGGTGCTGATCAGGCGTTGGTGCGCTGGAGCAGGTGGATCTCCGCCGGCTAGGAGTCCGAGCGGCGGGCCCGGAAAGCGATCATGTTGACCCGGTTGCCGCAGCGTACGGTGCAGAAGCGCTTGGAGCCGTTGCGGGACAGGTCGAGGAACAGGCCGGTGCAGTCCTCGGCCGCGCAGACGCGCAGGCGACCGGTTTCGTTCATCCGGATCACGTCGATCAGGGCCAGCGCGGCCTCCACCCGGATGCGTTCGGCCAGCGGCGCGCTGGGATCGGTGGCGTGGATGTGCCAGTCCGAGCCGTCGTGGCGGGTCAGGTACGGCAGGGCGCGTGCCTCGCGCAGCATCCGGTTGACCGCCTCGACGGCGTCGTCCCGGTCGAGGGTCCAGACTTCGCGCAGCTGGGAGCGGGCGTGGCGGACCGCGTTCAGCTCGGCCTCGTCGTGGTCGATGCGTCCCGAGTAGACGTAGCGGGAGAGCAGCTCGTCGAGCTGGTCGACGGTGGCCAGTTCGTCGGTGCCGGAGCGGCTGGCGGTCGCTTCGGTGTTGGCGAGGGCGACGACGAAGGTGAGCGCCTCCTCGGTGTCAGGGGCAAAAAGCAATTTGACTCCTTATCCGGCCCGGCCTAGCGTCAGGGGTGTAGCAACTTTAGTCCATTACAGGGGAGGGGCTGTGCGGATCTCGCCGCAGTACACCGGGCTGGCCGCCGCCGTCACGTCGGCCGCCACGTTCGCCACCTCCGGTGCGTTCATCAAACCGCTTCTGGAGGCCGGCTGGTCGCCGGCCGCCGCGGTCACCGCCCGGGCACTCACCGCCGGGCTGGTGCTGCTGCCGTTCGTGCTGCTCTCGCTGCACGGCCGATGGGACGCGCTGTGGCGGGCGCGCTGGCGGGTGCTCGGCATGGGCCTCATCGCGGTGGCGTTCACCCAGCTGGCCTACTTCGCGGCCATCCGGCGGGTGCCGGTCTCCACCGCGCTGCTGGTGGAATATCTGGCGCCGTTGCTGCTGGTGCTCTACGTCTGGGTGACCACCCGGCGGACGCCCCGGCCGGCCGTGCTGATCGGCTCGGTGCTCGCGATCGGCGGCCTGGTGCTGGTGATCGGGCCCGGCGCGCTGCAGGCCGTCGACCCGGTCGGCATCGCCCTGGCGTTCGCGGCCGCGATCGGCTGTGCGGTCTACTTCCTGGTCGCCGCCCGGCCCGCCGACGGTCTGCCGCCGGTCGCCCTGGCCGGCACCGGGCTGCTGCTCGGCGGAGCGGCCCTCGGCCTCACCGGCGCCGTCGGCCTGGTGCCGCTCACGACCAGTTTCGACACGGTGCCCCTGCTCGGCTCGACCGTGCCGTGGTGGGTTCCGCTCATGGTGGTCGCCATCTTCGGGACCGCGATCGCGTACGCATCGGGGATCTTCGGATCGGGCCGTCTCGGCCCGCGCCTGGCGTCCTTCGTCGGCCTGCTCGAGGTGGTGTTCGCCTCGGCCTTCGCCTGGCTGGTGGTCGACGAGGCGCTCACCCCGCTGCAGCTCGCCGGTGGCGTGCTGATCCTGGCCGGCATCGCCGCTATCCCGGCCGCGCCCGCGGTGCCCACCCCGGCCGAGCCGGCCGAGCCCGCCGAACCGGCCGTGCCGCGGCCGACCGGGCCGCGGCGCCCGCCTGAGACGTCCCCCGGTGGAGTGCACTATCTGAACGACTGCGGACGACAGCCGCCTGCCGACGTATTTTGGCGAGCGGATCCGCTGACGGCCTGCCTCGGCGGTGATCGCTCAAGCATCGGGCTCCCCGGTAATGGCACGTGTCCTCGGCACGCACCCCGGGCCGATCCCGGACACGCGGTCGCCCCGGTGCGGCAGCCGGAGCCGCGTCCGGATGCCGGAGGCCCTTCCCGTGGGGAAGGTACCGGCGGTGGCAGACAACTCCTATCTGATCGGTGACACGCCACAGTTGACCGTTCGCAACGACGTCGATGCGAGCGTGACCGAGCTGACCGTGCGGGGATCGTGGGACACCGACCTGCGGCACGCCACGATCCGGGCGCTGTGCGGCTGCCTCGCCGAGATGCCCCGCACGATGATCGTCGACCTGGCCGACCTGGCGGACCCGCACGGGGACTCCGCGCCGACCTGGCAGACCGCCCGTCAGTACGCGCGGTCGCACTGCGCCGAAACCACGCTGATGGTGTGCGCGGAGGGCAACGCGGCCGAAGCGAGGCGGTCCGCGCCCCAGCCGCCGTGGACCCACTACCGCCGGCTGGACCTGCGTGCCGAGCTCTCCTCCGCGGGCCTGGCCCGGGTGGTGACGCGGGACGCGTGCCAGGCCTGGGGCCGGCCGGCGCTGGCCAATCACGCCGTTTTCATCATGTCGGAGCTGGTGACCAACGCGGTGCTGCACACCGGCACGAAGATGGTCGCCTCGGTCTCGGTGCGCGGCCGGCGACTGCATCTCGCGGTGCGCGACGGCACCGGCACGCCGCCCCGTCTCGTCCGGGCGAACGGCACGCCGCTGTCGCGCGGGACGGGACTGCGGCTGGTGCGGGCCGCCAGCCACGCGTGGGGCGCGCTGCCCTGCCGGGACGGCAAGGTCGTGTGGGCCACCGTGGACGGCGGCGCCGGATAGATCGCCCGGCGCTCCCGTGACTGCCAGGTGACGGCCGCCCTGCGACGCTGCGGGGCATGGACGAGCAGCAGCGGGCGCCGGGCGTCTGTCTGATCCGGGTGCGGGTCCAGGCCGGGGCGCTGGTCATCACGATCATCCAGACCCCGGACATCACCGACCGGAGCGCGGAGACGACGGCGTCGTACGCGGAGGTGAACGACGCCGTCGAGGCCGTCCGGGCGTTTCTCGGCGGGTTCGCCGAGGCTCAGCGCTCGGCCGGCGCATAGGCGCGCCCCGGGCGCACCATCGCGAACAGACAGGGGTGCGGTTCGATGCCGAGCTCGGTGTTCAGCAGCCGGCGGTACGACGTGAACTGCCGCTTCGCCTCCACCCAGTTCCCCTCCGCGAGATGCGCCGCGAGCAGTGTGCGCTGGGCGCTCTCCCGCAGCGGCTCATTGGTGGCCGCGACCATCGCCGCCTCGACCGCCTCCCGGCAGCGGCCGAGACCGAGCAGGGTGGCGCTCAGCGACTCCAGGGCGTGCAGCAGCCGCTGGCGGATCCGCTCGCGTTCCATCAGCGCCCAGTCGTCGTACCAGCCCGGCAGCAGGTCGAGGCCGTCGACACCGGACGGGCGCACGGTCAGGTCGGTGGCGGTGGGCCGCCCGTCGATCAGCCGGTTCGCCCATCGGGTGATCACGTGGACGTCCACCACGACGTCGCCGCGCAGGCTCAGCGAGGATTTGCCGGCCTCGATCAACGGCACGCAGCCGCGGTTGAGCCGCCACAGCGAGGAGCGCAGGTTGCCGGCGGCGCGCAGGTCGTCACCGGCCGGCCAGAGCGTGCCCGCGGCGTGCCGGCGCTCGACGCGGTCGCCGTGCAGCGCTACGAACGCGAGCAGCCGCTTGCTGCCCTCCGGCACGCTGATGCGGCGTGCCGGCGCGGTGACGTACGGACCCCCGAACAGGTGCAGGACCGTGGCCCCCTCCGTACCGAGCAACTGCGCCCACGCGTCCATCGCTCCGCCTCCCGTCCGCCGGTCTCGTAACCTAGCCACCGCGCCGTCACACCCTCGTCAAAGCCGGTCCGGACGGCGGTGACGCTCCGGTGACGGTCCCTTCTGTCGGAAATCTGCTGTCGATCGACGTCCCGGGGCGAGCACGATGGGCTACGTCGGAGGGGGCACCCGATGGACGATCAGCCGGCCCGCGCCGGCCCCTACGAGCTGCGCCTGCTCGGCGGCTTCCTGCTGCTGTGCGGGGGCCGTGCGGTCGCGGTGCCCGCCTCCCTGCAGCGCATCGTCGCCTTCCTCGCCCTGCGCGGTCCCGCCCCGCGCCGTGCCGCTGCCGGCATCCTGTGGCCGTCCACCTGCGACGACCGGGCCATGGCGAGCCTGCGCACCGCGGTGTGGCGGCTACGGCGGATGGCGAGCGGCCTGCTCGTGCAGTCCGGTGAGCTGCTGGCCCTGGACGCGGCCGTGCAGGACGACGTGCACGGCGCCGACCGCACCGCCGACGCGCGCCGGCCCTGCGCCGAATTGCTCCCCGGCTGGTACGACGACTGGGTGATCATGGACCGGGAGCGCTTGCGGCACTGGCATATCCGGCTGCTGGAGACGGCCGCCGCCGCGGCGATCGAGGAGTCCGCCCTGGACGCGGCGCTCGACTGGGCGCTGGCCGCGGCGGCCGCCGACCCGCTGCGCGAGAGCGCCCACCGCCTGGTCATCGCCGCCCTGCTCGCCGACGGGAACGTCGGCGCCGCGCGCCGCCACCTCGCGCTGGTGCGCGACCTCTTCCGGGAACAGCTCGGCATCGCCCCGTCCGACCAGGTGGCAGCGTTGTTCCAGAAGGTCGCCGTGACTGTCCGGTGACGCACCGGTTCCTACCGTGGCGCCATGCCGCAGTATGAAACCGCGCCGCCGCCGGTGCGGCGCAACGTGCTCATCCTGCTCATCATCCTGTTCCTGGCGCTTCTGCTGCTGCTCGCCTTCTGCCTGGCGAACACCGACAGCAACGACTACGGCAACGGCCCGCCGCCGAGTTCCCGGCCGGTCGTGTCCCTCTCGTCCCGAGTGCCGGGGCCGGTCGTCGACTCACCGCCGAGCCCGCCGATCCCACCGCCGTCGTCGACGAGCCCCAGCGCGCTCCCGTCGTCGAGCAGCCCCACCGCGTCACCGTCGCCCTCTCCGAAGCCGGAGCCGTCGCCGTCCTCCCCGATGCCGAACGGTCCGCCGGACGCCGGGGGAGGGTCCACCGCCCCGGACGGCTTCCTGCGGTTCATCGGCGTCGCGCTCATGCTCTCCGCGCTGATCCCCGCCTGGTACTCGAGAAGATCACGCAGTGCGCGCGCCTGACCAGCGCCGCCCCTGGTGTGCGCTGCTCTCGGTCGTCCTGTTCGCCGCCGGCCTGGCGCTGGCTGCCCGGCCGGCCGAACCCGTGCCCGCCGCCCCGCCGGCCGCGCGGACGGCCGTTCGGCCGGTTCCGGTCGCCACGCGGCCGGCGGGCCTGCCACGGTCCGTCCCGGTGCTCCTCGACATCCCGGCCGCCGGCATCCGTACGGCGCTGACCCCGGTCGGCCTGAACCCGGACGGGACGCTCGCGATGCCGCCGCCCACCCGCACCGCGCCGGCCGGCTGGTACCGCCACCTCGCGGCGCCCGGCGAGATCGGCACGGCCGTCATCGCCGGTCATGTCGACTCCGCCCGCTTCGGCCCGGCCGTCTTCTACCGGCTCCGGGTCCTGCGGCCCGGCGACGCCGTCACGGTCCGGCGCGCCGACGGCGCCACCGCACGCTTCCTGGTCACCGCCACGAAGTGGTACGCCAAGAACCGCTTCCCCGCCGAGGCGGTGTACGGCCCGGCGAACCACGCCGCCCTGCGCCTGATCACCTGCGGGGGTTCCTTCGACCGCCGCGCCGGCCACTACCGCGACGTCCTGGTGGTCTACGCCGCCGCCCACTGACATGCAACCAATGGTTGCGCGTCTCGCCGGACCGGGCTAGTGTCATGCGCAACCAAAGGTTGCAGGAGGATGGCATGGAACTCGGAACCATCGAACGCGAGATCTTCGTCGAGGCGTCCCCGGAGATCGTCTTCGACGTGGTGAGCAGCCCCGAGCACGTCAAACAGTGGTGGCCGGACGACGCCCGTTACGACCCCACCCCCGGCGCCACCGGGCAGATCGTCTTCGACAACCCGGACAACGGCGGTGACGTCGTCTCGTTCACCGTCGTCGACGCCCAGCCGCCGACGATGTTCTCCTTCCGGTGGACCCATCCCGCCGGCGAGGTGGCCGCCGAGGGGAACTCGCTGCTGGTCACCTTCGAGTTGACCCCGTCCGGCGACGGCACGCTGCTGCGGATGACCGAGACCGGCTTCCGTGAGATGGGCTGGTCGGCCGCGGTGCTGGAGGACTGCTACCACGACCACGTCAGCGGCTGGGACCACTTCCTGCCCCGCATCGCGCCCTATGTCGCGACGCTGACGGTCCGGCCGTGAACACCGCGGTGGCCGAGCCGGTCGACGACGACCTCTGGTCGGCGATCGGCGACCCGACCCGCCGCCGGATGCTCGACCTGCTGCTCGTCGACGGCCACGGCACCGCCACCTCGCTGAGCCAGCAGATGTCGGTCACCCGCCAGGCGGTGGCGAAACACCTGGGCGTGCTCGACCGGGCCGGCCTGGTCCGGGCCGCCGCGGAGGGCCGCGAGCGGCGTTACCGGGTCGACGACGCCCAACTCGCCCGCGCCGTGGCGCAGCTGACCTCGGTCGGCACCGCCTGGGACGCCCGGCTGCAGCGCATCAAGCGGATCGCCGAGGCGATCCAGCGCACCCAACAGAGCTGATTCTCACGATCGGGAGGTACGACATGGTCGACATCCTGCACCGCGTCGGCGTCAAGGACGCGACGCCGCAGCACGTGTACGACGCACTGACCACCATCGACGGCTTGGCCGGCTGGTGGACCGAGGACACCAAGGGCGACACCGGCACCGGCGGTGTCATCGAGTTCCGCTTCCTGCCCGGCGGCTTCGACATGGAGGTCGTCGAGCAGCGCCCGGCCGAGCGGGTGGTGTGGCGGGTCGCCGACGGCCCGGAGGAATGGATCGGCACCACGATCAGCTGGGATCTGCGGCAGGACGGCGACTACACGATCGTGCTGTTCAAGCACGAGGGCTGGCAGAAGCCGGTCGAGTTCATGCACCACTGCAGCACCAAGTGGGCCTCTTATCTGCTGAGCCTCAAGTCGCTGGTGGAGACCGGCGAGGGTGCCCCGGCGCCACGCGACCTCCAGATCAGCGACTGGCACTGACGGGCGTACCGTCGGGGCATGATCAAGCGGCTGGCGTGGGTCTCGGCGGCGGAGGCCCGCGGGCGCGACGAGGACGAGGAACTGGCCCTGCCCGCGTTGCGGCGGGCCGGGGTCGAGGTCGACGTCGTGGTGTGGGACGACCCGGCGGTCCGGTGGGCCCGTTACGACCGGGTCGTCCTGCGCTCGACCTGGGACTATCCGCAGCGCCTGGAGCAGTTCCTGGCCTGGCTGGACTCGGTCGCGCAGGTCACCGAGCTGTGTAATCCGATGCCGATGCTGCGGTGGAACCTGGACAAGCACTACCTGGCCGACCTCGCCGGGGCCGGGGTGCCGGTCACCGAGACGACCTTCGTCGAGCCGGGGCAGGAGCCGGTCTTTCCGGACGGCGAGTTCGTGGTGAAACCCGCGGTCGGCGCGGGCAGCCGGGACGCCGCGTCGTACGGGCCGGGTGAGCACGACCTGGCCCGGGCGCACGTGGCGCGGCTGCACGACGCCCGGGCCTCGGTGCTCGTGCAGCCGTTGCTCAAGTCGGTCGCCGCCGAGGGGGAGTGGCCCCTGGTGTTCTTCGGCGGCCGCTACAGCCACGCCGCCGGCAAACGGGTGGCGCTGCCGCGGGCCGGCGTGATCGACGACCTGTTCGCCGAGGAGACCAACACGCCGTACGTCGCGGACGCCGAGCAGATCGCGACGGCGAACCGGGCGGTCGAGGTGGTGACCGCCCGGTTCGGTGTTCCGCTCTATGCCCGTGTGGATCTCGTCCGCGACGACCACGGGCGGCCGTGCGTGCTGGAGGTGGAGCTGGTGGAACCGTCGCTGTTCCTGCCGCAGGCGCCGTCCGAGGCGGTCGGCCGGCTGGTCAGCGAGTTCACCCGCGAGCGCAGGTAGTGCCGTTGAGGGTGAAGGTGGACGGCGACGCGAAGCTGCCGCTGTAGGTGCCCTGGAATCCGAAGGTGGCGCTGCTGCCCGCCGCGATGGCGCCGTTGTAGCCCACGTTGCGGGCGGTGACGGCGCCGGACGTGCCGCTGAGCGTGGTGCCCCAGGAGTTGGTGACCGACTGCCCGGAGGGCAGCGTGAACGCGAGGTTCCAGCCGTTGATCGCGGCGTTGCCGGTGTTGGCGACGGTGACGTTGGCGGTGAAGCCGTTGCTCCACACGTTGGTGGCATAGCTGACCCGGCAGGCGCTGGTGCCGGGCTGCGGGTTCGACGGTGAGGGCGAGGTGGGTCCGCCGCCGCCGCCGTTGACCGACGCGCTGAAGCTGTTCACCGCGAGGCCGGCGCCACCGATCCACGGCTCGAAGCCGGCCTGGATGCTGGTCAGGTACCACGAGTCGGTGACCGAGCTGCGGGACTTCACGTCGTTGATGAAGTCCAGGACGCTGAAGCTCCAGCTGGTGATCGGGGACGGCGCGACGTAGGAGACCACCGCGTTGGAGCCGTTGCTGCCACGCCACACCTCCCAGGTGCGGCCGCCGATCGTGGCGGTGCCCACGACCGAGCCGATCGGCTGGATCGAGCCCTGCCGGTTGAACCAGATCATGATCTCCTGCGCGTTGACCCCGTCGGTGCGCGGCGACGGGTCGAGCCAGATGTCGAACGACGCGTTGTAGGTGGCGCCGGAGACGTACGTGTAACTCACGCTGCTCGTGGCGCTGCTGATCGAACCGACCCGCATGGGCAGGTTGGTGCCGGGGGAGCACCGGGTGTAGTGGCAGCCGTAGTAGACGGCCGGATAGGACACCGGCGCGCCGCTGGTGTTGCCGACGCTCTGCTGGCTGGTGATCCGGAAGCCGGTGTCGGTGACGTTGATGCACTGTTCGGCGGTGCCGCCCCAGCGGTTGTTCATGGCGACGTAGCGGCCGCCGATCGTGGTGGCGCCGTACTGCTCGCAGATCAGCGTGTCGGCCTGGGCGGGTTGGGCGACGACCAGCGCGGTCAGTCCGGCGATCGTGCAGAGGGCGGCGGCGAGGGGACGGAAGGCACGTCTCATGGAAGCTCCTTGGGCCGGGACCGGAAACCCAATGGGGGATTGTGGGAGCGCTCCCGCGCGACGTTACAACACATCGACATTCATGAGAAGAAGCCCGTAACTCTTCCGGCGCTCCCTCGTTGGGGATACGGATGACTCTTCGGCGAGCGGCGTACGCCGTACCGTTGCTGGTGGTCGTGGTGGTGCTCGGCGTGCTGCCGCCGGCCGCCGCTGCCGGCCTGCTCACCTCCTGCTCCGCGGTGATCGCCGTGCTGATGGCGCGGGCGGCGTTCGGCGGCCGCGCTGCCGGGCCGCGCCTGCGCGTGCTGGCCCTGGATGAAGTAGAGCCGCCGGGTCGGCAGGGCGGCCTGCGACGCCAGCACGTG
>NZ_JBEZZB010000053.1:0-56461 GCF_040638955.1 Actinoplanes sp. NPDC024001 | reverse complement strand
GCCGGCCAGCCACGCCGCCGTGGTGGCCCGGTCGCTGGGCCGGCCGGCGGTGGTCGGCGCGGCCGCCCTGACCGTCGACGAGGCGGCGGGCTGCGTCCGGGCCGGTGACCGGGTGGTGCCGGAGGGCACGCTCGTCACCATCGACGGCTCCGGCGGGGAGGTCGTCCTCGGCGATCCCGGCAGCACGGCCGGCGCCGAGGACCCGCACCTGAACCGCCTGCTCGAGTGGGCCGCAGCCGGCTGATGCCGGGGTGTGCGGCCAGCGCCGGGCTGCTTGCCGGCGGGCCGCGGTGGGCTGATCCCGGGTGTGCGGGCCGGCGCGGGTCGCTTGCCGGCGCCGGGTCGCCTGCCGGCGTGGGCCGCGGCGTGATCGCGGTCAGGCCAGGCCGGCCTCCTTCGCCAGGATCGCGGCCTGCACCCGCGAGCTGCAGCCCAGCTTGGCCAGCACCCGCGACACGTGGGTCTTCGCGGTGGCCTCGGTGATCGCCAGCTCGGCGGCGAGATCGGCGTTGGACAGGCCTCGGCCCAGCGCGGCGAGCACGTCGCGTTCGCGGTCGGTGAGGCTGTCCAGCGCCGGCGAAGCCGGGGCGGCCGCCGGCGCCGAGCCGGCCGACACGAACGCGGCCAGCAGCCGGCGGGTCACCTCCGGCGCCAGGAACCCGTCGCCGGCCGCGACCCGGCGGACCGCGTCGATCAGGGCGACCGGCTCCACCGACTTCAGCAGGAAACCGGCGGCGCCCGCGCGCAGCGCGCCGAACAGGTAGTCGTCGAAGTCGAACGTGGTCAGGATCAGCACGTCGGCCAGGCCGGCCGTGGTGATCGCCCGGGTCGCGCTGATCCCGTCGGTGCCGGGCATCCGGATGTCCATCAGCACCACGTCCGGGCGCAGCGCGGTGGCCTGCCGCACCGCGACCGCGCCGTCGGCGGCCTCACCGACCACGACGATGTCCGGCGCCTGCTCCAGCATGAGCCGCATCCCGGCCCGGATGGCGGCGTGGTCGTCGGCGAGCAGCACCCGGATCTGCTGATCGGTCACGGCTCGCTCCGCAGCGGCAGCGTGGCCCGCACCCGGAACAGGTCGCCGTCGCGGCCCGCGGTCAGCTCGCCGCCGAGCAGCGCCGCCCGCTCCCGGATCGAGGTCAGGCCGGTGCCCGAGCTCAGCGCGTGATGGTCGAGGGTGGCCGCCCCGGTCAGGGTGT
Source organism: Actinoplanes sp. NPDC024001 (assembly GCF_040638955.1). Classification (NCBI taxonomy): domain Bacteria; kingdom Bacillati; phylum Actinomycetota; class Actinomycetes; order Micromonosporales; family Micromonosporaceae; genus Actinoplanes; species Actinoplanes sp. NPDC024001. Next base: position 55,262 of record NZ_JBEZZB010000053.1, on the reverse strand, counting down.
TGGCGACGGTCACCGTCACCACGTCGCCGGCCGGGCGGACCTCCAGGCGGACGTCCGACTCCGGCGCGTGCTTGCCCGCGTTGGTCAGCGCCTCCCGCACGATCCGGTAGACGGTGTGCGCCACCACCGCCGGGATGCCCGGGACGTCCCGGATCCGGGTGTCGATCCGCAGCCCGCCCGCGGCGGCCGCCTCGACCAGGTCGGGCAGCCGGTCCAGGCCGCCCGGCAGCGTCGGGTCGCTCGCCGCGGGATCGTCCGCGCGCAACAGCATGATCATGGAGCGCATCTCCTCGAGGGCGGCCAGGCTGCTGGTACGCACCGCCTGCAGGGTCGCCCGGTCCCGGTCGGTGTCCGGCGGCCGGGCCAGGGCCGCGCCGGAGTGGATCGCCGTGGTGGACAGGTGGGCGGCGATGACGTCGTGCAGGTCGCGGGCCATCGAGGCGCGTTCGGCCAGGACCGCCTCGCGGGCGGTGCGCTCGGCGTCCAGGGCGCCGAGCTGGCGCTGCTGGCGGATGTTCGCCGCCCACCACAGCGGCACGAACAGCAGCGTGATCAACTGCAGGGCGATGAAGACGGCGACCCGGAACTCGCCGGTGGCCAGCCCGCCGACCACGCTGACCGTGCCGATCAGCACGAACACCGCGGTCGTCACCGAGGCGCGGGCGCGGGCGGAGGCGAACAGGCCGACCGAGAAGATCAGGTCGAACAGCACCATGACGAGTGCGATGCTGCCGCCGAGCAGGATGTCCGCAACGGCCGCGGCGGTGCCGACCCCGAGCGCGAGCATCGGGTGACGGCGTTTGCCGAGCATGGCGAGGCACCCGATCGCCAGCGGGAGGGTGTGCCACCCTTCGGGCAGAGCGGCCAGGGCCGGTGGCTCCGGAATGTCCCAGATGTTGACGAGCCCGACGAGGTTGACGGCCAGACCCGCCACGAACGTCCCGGCGGCATATCCGGCGTCCTGGAAGCGGGTGCTGTTCTTCCAGCGCGCTTTCAGCCCCACGCCCTCATCCCATCACGGATGGGCGGCTGCGGCGTACCCCGAAGGATGTATGCGCCGGTGGGCCGGACATCCTTCGGCCGACGCGCCGTCAGGCGCCGGCCGCCGACGATGAGCGCATGGATGTCGCTCTCCTGGGATCGCTGGCCGTGCTGGCGCTGATCGATTCCACCAGCTTCGGCACGCTGCTGATCCCGATCTGGCTGATGCTGCATCCGGGCCGGCTGCGGCCCGGCCGCATCCTGATCTTCCTGGGTACGGTCGCCGCGTTCTACTTCGTCATCGGGGTGGCCGTGGCGCTCGGCGCCGACGCGTTCCTGCCGCAGATCAGCCGGGTCCTCGACACCCGCCCGGCGATGTGGACCCAGCTCGTCATCGGCGCCGCCCTGTTCTTCTGGAGTTTCCGGCTGGAGCAGAACCAGAAGCGGGGCGCCGGCGGTGGGCGCCTGCTGCGCTGGCGGGAGCGGGCCCTCTCCGACGAGCGGGGCGCCCGCGGTCTCGCGGTGCTGGCGCTCGCGGCGGCGGCGGCCGAGGTGACGACCATGCTGCCCTACCTCGGCGCGATCGGCCTGCTCACCACCGCGCAGCTGCCCACGGCGCAGGTCGGGCTGGTGATGGCCGGTTACTGCCTGGTGATGATCGTGCCCGCGGTGCTGCTGCTGGCGCTGCGGCTGGTCGCCGGGGAATGGGTCAGCAAGCCGCTGACCCGGATCAGCGACTGGATGGCGAACAGCAACACACTGGCCTGGATCGTCGGCATCGTCGGGTTCCTGCTCGCCTACGACGCGGCCGCCCGGCTGGGCCTGACTCACTTCGGCAGCGGCGGCTGAAGCACGCAGAACTCGTTGCCGTCCGGATCGGCCAGCACGTGCCATGTCCAGCCGTCCTCGACCACCGGGGTGTCGGTGACCTGTCGCCCGCCGGCCTCGATCACCCGGGCCACCTCGGTGGTCAGGTCGGGCACGCGCAGGTCCAGATGCAGCCGGTTCTTGACGTCGGTCTTCGGCTCCGGCACCCGCTGCAGCAGCAGCTCGACCCCGGGCCGGCCGGCGGGCAGCAGCCTGCGGTACCGGCCGGTGCCGCCGGGCTCGGCGCGATAGTCGAGGACCTCGCACCAGAACGCCGCCGAGCGGTCGAGATCGGCGCAGTCCAGGACGAGGACGATGTCTTTTCCGGTCACCGCCCCACCTTATGTATCGTGCGCCGGTGACAAAACGCTGGTGGGGCCTGCTGGCCGGGGTCTTCGCGGTCGCCGGTCTGGCCTGGTCGGGCCTGTTCGCGATGGACCGGGCCAGTTCCGGGCCGGTCGCCACGCCGGTCTCGCCCACTCCACTGTTCATCAGCTGCATCCGGGTGGAGGGCACGCCGTCGCCGTGCGACAGCTTCGCGAACTACCGGCTGTGGCGGCGTCCCCTCGAGGACTACGAGCGCACCGCGGCCGAGAAGGTCAGGGCAAATGTCGAGGCGGCCGTCCCGTCCGCAACTCCGGCTCCGGGGGTGACTGAGATCGCGTCGGCACTGGCCGGGGCCGGCCTGGTCCGGGCGATCGTGCGGACGGCCCGGGCCGAGGACCCGGCGCCGCTCGGCAGCGTGATGCTGGCGGTGCCGGTCGGCCGCGCCTGTGTGCTGGGCTTCCACGACGACGGGGTGCTGCAGGCCTAGCCGGCGGGGCCCCTGCACGACGGCCGCTGCCTGGCGCTCTAGCCGCCGGCCCGGTCGGCCGGGCGCAGGCCGTTCAGCAGGCGCAGCAGGTCGGCCCAGGTCTCGTCGAGGGCGGCGTCCCGGTCGGGTGACTCGGCGATCCGCAGCGCCGCCTCGTTCATCGCCCCGGAGAGCAGCGCGGCGGTCGCGTCCGGCGAGGTGACCCGCAGGTGGCCGGCCGCGGCCAGCTCGGCGACCGCCTCGGCGAGGTGGTGCCCGGAGGCGGCCGCGTCCTGGCGGCGCCAGGTGCTCCAGCCCATCACCGCCGGCGCGTCCAGCAGCAGGATCCGCCGGTGGGTGTCGGTCACGCTCGCGGTCAGGAACGCCCGGCAACCGGCGACCAGGCCGTCCCACGGCTCGCCGGCCGCATCCGCCGCGGTGGTCACCGCGTCGGCGACCCGCTGCTGCGCGGCGGCCGCGACCGCCTCGAACAGCGCCTGCTTGTTGCGGTAGTGGTGGTAGACCGCGCCGCGGGTCACCTCCGCGGCGGCGGCCACCTCCTCCAGGCCGACGGCCGCGTAACCGCGCTCGGCGAACATGGCGGTCGCCACCTCCCGGATCCGCCTGGCGGTGATCTCGCTCTGCTCCTTGGTGGCCCGCGCCATGCCCCGTCCTCCCTTTACATACACGCTGTATGTATGCTCCACTTACCTGCACAGTGTATGTAAAGGGGGAAGTCATGGCACTGACCAGCTGGTACCCGGTCCTGATGACCGGCGACGTGGCCGCCACCGCGGCCTTCTACCGCAAGCACTTCGGGTTCGAGAGCACCTTCGAGGCCGACTGGTACGTGAGCCTGCGCCGCGACCGGTGGGAACTCGCCGTGCTGGACCGCGACCACGAGACCATCCCCGCCGCCTACCGTGGCCCGGCCGCCGGCGGGATGCTGCTCAACCTGGAGGTCGACGACGTCGACGCCGAGTGGGAGCGGCTGGTCGGCGGGGGCGCCCTGGAGCCGCTGCTGCCGATCCGCACCGAGGCCTTCGGCCAGCGCCACTTCATCGTCGCCGGGCCGGACGGCGTCATGATCGACGTGATCACCAATGTGGAGCCGTCGGAGGAGTTCGCGGCGGGCTTCACTTCCTAGACTGGTGGCATGCCGCATCGCCGTCGGAGCTGGGTCTGGCCCGGCCGGGTCGCCTTCGCCGTCATCCTGCTCGCGCTGATCGGATATCTGGTCGCGGTCGGGCTGGAGCGGGCGGACAAGGTCGCCAGCAGCGTCGCCGCCGTGCTCGCGCTGGTCGCCCTCGGCGCGCCCCATCTCCTCCCGTCGCGGCCGGCGCCGCCTCCCACGACAGCCGCCGGGACGGGGTCGGTGGGCATCGGCGGCAACAACTCGGGCGCGGTGTCCACCGAGGTCAGCGGGACGGCTCCGCCGCCACCGGCCGTGCCTCCGGGTCCGGGTGTCACCGCGAGCGGCCCGGGTTCGGTGGCGGTCGGGGGCGACAACACCGCAGCGATCCGCACGCGCGTGACCGGTCCCGAAGAAGGCCGCCGGTGATCTTCCCGCGGTCGCGTACCGCGTAATCATCCGCGGCGGGGGAGGCATTGCCGACCTCGCGTCGCTGTGATGGGTGGCAGCGACGAGGGGAGACGCGCGATGTTGAAACATCCCAAAGCGGCCCGGCCGGTGTCCCCGGTGCTGTCGGTGGCACCGCGATTCGGCCTGGAGGGAGTGGCGATCCCGCGCCACGAGATACCGGCCGGCGAGATGCCACCGGACGTGGCCTACCAGATCGTGCACGACGAGCTGATGCTCGACGGGAACTCGCGGCTGAACACCGCCACCTTCGTCACCACCTGGATGGAGCCGCAGGCCGACCGGTTGATGGCCGAGTGCTTCGACAAGAACATGATCGACAAGGACGAGTACCCGCAGACCGCGGAGATCGAGTCGCGGTGCGTGCACATCCTGAGCCGGCTGTGGAACGCGCCCGACCCCCGGCAGGCGACCGGCTGCTCGACCACCGGCTCCAGCGAGGCCGCGATGCTCGGCGGGCTGGCGCTGAAGCGGCGCTGGCAGCGCCAGGGCAAGCCGGGCCGGCCGAACCTGGTCATGGGCATCAACGTGCAGGTGTGCTGGGAGAAGTTCGCCAACTACTGGGACGTCGAGATGCGGCTGGTCCCGATGGACGGCGACCGTTTCCACCTGAACGCCGAGGAGGCGGTGCGGCTCTGCGACGAGAACACCATCGGCGTGGTCGCGGTGCTCGGCTCCACCTTCGACGGCTCCTACGAGCCGGTCGCCGAGATCTGCGCGGCCCTCGACGACTACCAGGCCCGCACCGGCATCGACGTCCCGGTGCACGTGGACGGCGCCTCCGGCGCGTTCGTCGCGCCCTTCCTCGACCCGGACCTGGTGTGGGACTTCCAGCTGCCCCGGGTCGCGTCGATCAACACGTCGGGGCACAAGTACGGCCTGGTCTACCCCGGTGTCGGCTGGATCGTCTGGCGCGACGCGCAGGCGCTGCCCGAGGACCTGATCTTCTGGGTCAACTACCTCGGCGACGACATGCCGACCTTCGCGCTGAACTTCTCCCGGCCCGGCGCGCAGGTCGTCGCGCAGTACTACAACTTCCTGCGGCTGGGGTTCGAGGGCTACGCCCGGGTGCACGGTTACGCCCGGGAGGTCGCCACCCGGCTGTCCGGGCAGATCGCCGACCTCGGGCCGTTCGAGCTGATCACCCGTGGTGACGAGCTGCCGGTCTTCGCGGTGAAGCTGCGCGACGGGATCACCAACTACACCGTCTTCGACGTCTCCCAGGCGCTGCGCGAGCGGGGCTGGCAGGTGCCCGCGTACACGTTCCCGAAGAACCGGGAGGATCTCGCCGCGCTGCGGATCGTGGTGCGCCGCGGCTTCACCCACGACCTGGCGGACCTGCTGGTCGAGGACCTGAAACGGCATCTGCAGCACCTCGACAAGCAGTCCGGCCCGGCGCACGACGCGACCACGTCCGGCTTCCACCACTGAAGGGCGGATCATGTCCGAACCGGCGAGCCGCACCATCGAGGCTCAGCACGAGTACCTGAGCAAGGCGCTGCCGTTCCACGACCGGCAGGACTTCGAGGACGCCCAGCGTGGTTTCGTCGCCGCGCTGGACCGGACGCTGGTGCACACGTCCGAGGGCCGCGTGGTCTGGGACAGCGAGCCGTACCGGTTCCTCACCGGCGACGCCCCCGCGACGGTGAACCCGAGTCTGTGGCGGCAGTCCCAGCTCACCGCGATGCACGGCCTGTTCGAGGTGGTCCCCGGCATCTTCCAGGTGCGCGGCTTCGACCTGTCGAACATCACCTTCGTCGAGGGCGAACGCGGCGTCATCGTGATCGACCCGCTGATCTCGGTGGAGACGGCAGCCGCCGCCATCGCGCTCTACCGCGCGCATCGCGGCGACCGCCCGGTGACCGGCCTCATCTACACGCACAGCCACGTCGACCACTTCGGCGGGGCCCGCGGCGTGCTGCCCGGAGACACCGCCGACGGCGTGCCGGTGCTGGCCCCGGCCGGGTTCGTCGAGCACGCCGTGCGGGAGAACGTCTACGCCGGAACGGCGATGGCCCGCCGGGCCGCCTACATGTACGGCGCGGTGCTGCCGCGCGGCCCGCAGGGACAGGTGGGCGCCGGGCTGGGCCAGACCAACTCGACCGGCACGATCACGCTGATCCCGCCGACGCTGGAGATCACGCACACCGGCCAGGAGGAGACGGTCGACGGCGTACGGATGGTCTTCCAGATGGCGCCGGGCAGCGAGGCGCCCGCCGAGATGCACTTCTACTTCCCGGACCACCGGGCGCTGTGCCTGGCCGAGAACGCCGTGCACAACCTGCACAACCTGCTGACCCTGCGCGGCGCCGAGGTCCGCGACCCGCACGCCTGGGCCGGTTACCTCACCGACGCCGTCGACATGTTCGGCGCCGACCTGGAGGTGGTGTTCGCCTCGCACCACTGGCCGACCTGGGGCCGCGAGCGCGCCGTGGAGTTCCTGCTGCTGCAGCGCGACCTCTACGCCTATCTGCACGACCAGACCGTCCGGATGCTGAACATCGGCCTGACCGGTCCGGAGATCGCCGAGGCCATCCAGTTGCCCCCGGCGCTGGAGCAGGCCTGGCACGCCCGCGGCTACTACGGTTCGGTGAGCCACAACGTGAAGGCCGTCTACCAGCGCTATCTCGGCTGGTACGACGGCAACCCGGCCCACCTGTGGCCGCACCCGCCGGTCGAGGCGGCCCGCCGCTACGTGGAGTTCATGGGCGGCGCCGACGCCGTGGTGGACAAGACCCGGGCCAGCCTGGCGGCCGGCGACTTCCGCTGGGCCGCCGAGGTGCTCAACCACGTGGTCTTCGCCGAACCGGAGCACGCGGCGGCCCGGGCCCTGCTGGCCGGCGCCTACGAGCAGCTCGGGTACGGCTCGGAGAACGGCACCTGGCGCTGCGTGTACCTCTCCGCCGCCCACGAGCTGCGGCACGGCGGGTTCGGCACCCCGGTCTCCACCAGCTCCGGTGACCTGATCTCCCAGCTCACCCCGGAGCAGCTGTTCGACACCATGGCGATCCGGGTCGACGGCCCCCGCTGCTGGGACGAGCGGGTGACGGTGGACGTGCTCCTCACCGACCTGGGACGCCGCTATCGGCTGACGCTGCGCAACGGGGTGCTCACCTACACGGCGGCGTCCCGACCGGAGCCGGCGGACGCCTCGCTGATCCTCACCAGCGCGGTGCTGCCGCTGGCGCTGACGACGGGCGACGCCGCGGGCGTCACCGTCGACGGCGACCGGGCGGCGCTGGGCCGGCTCCTGGCCGCCCTGTCCGAACCCGACCCCGACTTCGCCATCGTCACCCCCTGACGCGCGCCGATAGGGTCGGGGCGTGATCGCCGCCTCCGCCCTTGATCTTCGCCGTCAGGTCGCCCTGCTCTCCGGCAGCGACTCCTGGAACACCGAGCCGCTGCCGGAGGACGGCGTGCCGTCCTGCGCGCTCAGCGACGGCCCGCACGGGCTGCGTTTCCAGGCCGACGCCGGCGACCATCTGGGTGTCAGCGGCAGCGAGGCGTCCACCTGCTTCCCGACCGCGGTGACCGTCGCCAGCGCCTGGGACGAGGAGCTGGCCGAGCGGATCGGCCGGGCGCTGGCCGTGGAGGCCCGGGCGCTCGGCGTCGACGTGGTCCTCGGGCCGGGGCTCAACATCAAGCGGCATCCGCTGTGCGGGCGCAACTTCGAGTACTTCTCGGAGGATCCCCTGCTCAGCGGCCGGCTCGCGGCGGCCATGGTGCACGGCCTGCAGCGGCACGGGGTGGGCGCCTGCCTGAAGCACTTCGCGGTGAACAACCAGGAGTCGCACCGTTTCGTGGTGGACGCTGTGGTGGACGAGCGGACCCTGCGCGAGCTGTACCTGGCCGGGTTCGAGCACGCGGTCAAGGAGAGCCGGCCGTGGACCGTGATGGCGGCGTACAACTCGGTGAACGGGCATCCGGCGACGCAGAACCGGAGGCTGCTCACCGAGATCCTGCGCGGCGAGTGGGGTTTCGACGGGCTGGTGATGAGCGACTGGGCGGCCACCAACGACCGGGTCGCCGCGGTGGCCGCCGGGCTGGACCTGGAGATGCCGGGCAGCAACGGGCTGTTCGACCGGGATGTGCTCAAGGCGGTGGAGTCCGGGAGGCTGCCGGCCGGCCTGGTCCAGGCGTCGGCGCAGCGGGTGCTGGATCTGGTGGAGCGCTCAGGCCGGGAAAAAGGGCCTTCGGCGGATCATGACGCGCTCGCTCGCAGCGCGGCGGCCGAGGGCACGGTGCTGCTGACCAACGACGGGTTGCTGCCGCTGGCGCCCGGGCGGACGGTGGCGCTGATCGGCGCCTTCGCGGAGCGGCCGCGCTATCAGGGCAGCGGCAGCTCGCTGGTCAACCCGACCCGGATCACCACGGCGCTCGACGAGTTCCGGCGGCGCGGCATCGCGGTGACCTACGCGCCGGGCTACGACCCGGCGGACTCGCACCACGACCCGGCGCTGATCGCCGAGGCGGTGGCGGCGGCGTCGGCCGCGGACGTCGCGGTGGTCATGGCGGGGCTGCCACCGGTGTACGAGAGCGAGGGCTTCGACCGTACCGATCTGGGGTTGCCCGGCCAGCACGACGAGCTGATCGCCGCGGTCTGCGCGGCGAACCCGCGGACCGTGGTGGCGCTGTCCAACGGCGCCCCGGTGCTGATGCCGTGGAAGGACGCCCCGGCCGCGATCCTGGAGTGTTACCTCGGCGGCCAGGCCTCCGGCGCGGCGCTCGTGGACGTGCTCTACGGCGACGCCGAACCGGGCGGGCGGCTGGCCGAGACGTTCCCCGCCTCGCTGGACGACGTGGCCGCCGGCCCGTGGTTCCCGGGCGAGCCGCACCAGGTCGAGTACCGCGAGGGCCTCGCCGTCGGCTACCGGCACCACACCACAGCAGGGATCGCGCCGCTGTTCGCCTTCGGCCACGGCCTGAGCTACACGACGTTCGCGTGGTCGGACGTCACCGGCGACCGGGGAAGTGTCACGCTGACGGTCACCAACACCGGGACGCGGGCCGGCGCCGACGTGGTGCAGGTCTATCTGCACGACCGGACCGGGGTGGTGGCCCGGCCGCGCCGGTCGCTGGCCGGTTACGCCAAGGTGCGCCTGGCCGCCGGGCAGAGCACCACGGTCACGGTCGCCGTGCCGGAGCGTGCCTACGCGTTCTACGACGTGACGGCCGGCGACTGGCGTACCCCGGCCGGCGAGTTCGACCTGGAGATCGCCCGGTCCAGCACCGATGTGGTGGCCACGGTGACGGTCACGGTCAGCGACGGCGTCACGGCCGCCGCCGAACCGGCGGGCACGCCGCTGATCGCGGCGACCGACGAGCAGTTCCGCCGCCGGCTCGGCCGTCCCGTTCCCCAGCCCCGCCCGGTACGCCCGTTCACCCGCGACTCCACGCTGGACGAGGTCGCCGCCACCCGCCTCGGCCGGCTGTTCAAGGCGGCGCTGTGGCGGGCCGCCCCGATCGACGAGGCGACCCGCGCCAACCCGGCCGAGCTGGCCATGTACGAGCACAGCCTGGCCGAGCTGCCGTTACGCGCCGCCGCGATCTTCTCCGGCGGCAAGCTGCGCTGGGGCACGATCGACCTGCTGCTGCGCCTGTTCAACGGGTTCGGCGGCCGGCGCGGCTGAGTGCCGGCGCTCCAGCGCGGCGCCCTCCACGTCGACGTTGGGCAGGATCCGGTCCAGCCACCTCGGTATCCACCAGGCCGAGCCGCCGAGCAGGTGCATCACGGCCGGGATGAGCAGCATCCGCACCAGGAAGGCGTCGACCAGCACGCCGAAGGAGAGGCCGAAACCGAGCGACGTGATGATCGCCGAGTTCGAGAAGATGAACCCGCCGAACACCGAGATCATGATGATCGCGGCGGCGATCACCACGGTCCGGCCGGCGTGCACGCCCTGCCGGACCGCGACCCGGGCACTGGCGCCGTGGGCGTACGCCTCCCGCATGCCGGAGACCAGGAACAGCTGATAGTCCATGGCGAGCCCGAACAGGATGCCGATCAGGATGGTGGGCAGGAAGCTGAGCACCGGGTTCGGGTCGTGCACGCCGAAGATCCCGCCCAGCCAGCCCCACTGGAAGATCGCGGTGAGGCCGCCGAAGGTGGCGAACAGCGACAGGATGAAGCCGAGCGTCGCGGTGACCGGCACCAGGATCGACCGGAACACGAAGATCATGATAAGCATCGAGAGGCCGACCACCACGCCGAGATAGCCGGGCAGCGCGTCGGACAGCTTCGCCGAGATGTCGATGTTGCCGCTGGCGCTGCCGGCCACGCCCAGGGTCACGTCCCCGGTGAGCGGTGAGATGCCGCGCAGGTCGCGGACCAGCTGCTCGGTCGAGCCGCTGGACGGCCCGTCGGTGGGGATCACCTGGAAGGCGAGCAGCGTGTTGTCGCTGGACTGCCCGACCGGGGCGACCGCGGTGACGTTCTGCTGGGCGAGCAGCACGCCGCCGATCTTCGCCTGCGCGGCGAGCAGGTCGTCGCCGGTGGCCGCCGCGGGCAGCTCGGCCGTCACCAGGATCGGCCCGTTGACGCCGGCGCCGAACCGCTCCTCGATCAGCTGGTAGGCCCGGTACTGGGTGGAGTCCTGGGCTTCCGACGAGCCGTCCGGCAGGCCGAGGCGCATCGACAGCGCCGGCAGCGCGACCACGACCAGCACGACCAGGCCGGCGATCACGGTGAGCACGGCGCGGCCGGTGCCCATCGGCGTGGCCGGGGCCGGGGACGGCTTGCGGGCCTTGCGGTTGAGCACCCGCGGGCCGATCAGCGCCAGCAGGGCCGGGGTGAGCGTCACCGCGATCAGGACCGCGACCGCGACGCAGATCGCGCCGACCGTGCCCATCATGCCGAGGAACGGGATGCCGGTCACGTTGAGGGCCAGCAGCGCCACCAGCACGGTGGAGCCGGCGAACACCACGGCGTTGCCGGACGTGCCGTTGGCCAGCCCGATCGACTCGTGGAAGTCGGCGCCCTCGAGCAGCTGGCGGCGGTGCCGGTTGAGGATGAACAGGCAGTAGTCGATGCCGACCGCCAGGCCGAGCATCACGCCGAGCACCGGGGTGATGCTGAGCATGTCGACCACACCGGAGAGCGACAGCGACGCGGTGACGCCGATGCCCACCCCGGTCAGCGCGCTGATGATCGGCAGCGCGGCGGCGATGGCCGTGCCGAGCATGACCAGCAGGGTGATCGCGGCGACCACCAGGCCGGCGACCTCACCGACGCCGAGGATCTCCGGGACGCTCTGGGTGATCTCGTTGGAGAACTCGACCTGGACGCCGTCCGGCAGGTTGCCGCGGACGTGGTCGACGACCCGCTGCTTGGTCTCCGGCGTGACGTCCATCTGTGCCTCGGTGAACACGACCGGGGCGACCGCGGCGGTGCCGTCCTCGGAGACCGTGCGGATCCGCGACGACATGGCCAGCAGCCGCTCGCCCAGCTCCAGCTTGCGGATCTGCGGCTCCAGCCGGGCCCGCTGCGCGTTCAGCGTGGCCTGCTGCTGCTCCAGCCCGTCGACGCCGAGCGCCCGGGCGCCGTTCAGCTGCTGCTGGCCCTGGTCGAGCTGGGCCCGCCCGGCGTCCAGCTGCTTGCGGCCCGCGGCCAGCTCGGCGGTCTGCTGGTCGACCTGCTGCTGGGTGGCGAACGGGTCCCGGGTGGCGGCGACCCCCGCCAGCGCGCCGGTGCTCTTCACCAGCGCGGCGATCCCGGCGCGCTGCACATCCGTGAAGGCCGCGCCGTCGCCGGTGTGGAAGACCAGCGTCCCGTTGCCGCCGGCCACGCTGGGCAGCCGCTCGGCGAGCTGGTCGGTGACCTTGGCGGTCTCCGTGCCCGGGATGGTGACCTGCGAGGACAGGGTGCCGCCGGCGAGCAGATAGCCGGAGACGGAGACGCCCAGGAGGACCGCCCAGGCCGCCAGGACCAGCCCGGCGCGGCGGGCGCAGAGGCGGCCCAGTCGATAGAGGAACTCAGCCAAGGGGAATCGATCTTTCTTGGTAGCCCGTACGGGTGCGTTCGATGAGGCGGTCGAGCAGGTGCTGCCAGAGGGCGCGGGACTCGTCGTCGAGGCGGGCCGAGGCGGCCGTCAGCCAGTGGTTCACGATCACCTCGGTGCCGTGCATCAGCGAGCTGACCAGCAGCTCCGCCTCCAGCCGGTCCTGGTCCGGGTGGCGTTCGGCCAGCTCGCGGGCGAGTTCGTCGGTGGTGCGCGAGAACGTCGCCTGGAAGATCTGCCGCGGGCGCGGGTCGCCGGCGTGGAAGCCGCCGAGCGCCCGCCACAGGAAGGCGACGACGCCCGGCACGTCGGTGGCCCGCAGCGCGCCGGCCACGTCGTCGAACATGGAGGCCGGGCTGCCCTCGGCGAACGAGGCCAGGAAGTTCTCGATCACCACGCCGAGGGCCTCGGTGCAGGCCGTGGTCACCACGTCGTCGATGGAGGCGAAGTGGTTGAAGATGGTGCGCCGGGAGACGTCGGCCCGCTCGGCGAGCTGGTCGACGCTGAACCGGGCCGCCCCGCCCTCGGAGATCAGCGCGTTGGCGGCGTCGAGGATCGCGCGCCGATGGCGTGCCTTCAGCGCGGCCCTGCGGTCGTCCTTCACCATCGATACACTAAGTGCATCGTTGCACTAAGTGCAAATTGGGGTGACCTTCATCCATGGGCGTCACTCGGTCGAATGCCCGGTGTCCACCGACCGAGGTTTAGGAGCCCCGATGCGCCTCGCCCTGTTGTCCGCCGCCCTGATGGCGGCCGGCTCGATCGTCGTCCTTCCGCCCACGTCCGCCCGGGCCGCCGCCTCCGTCGTGCGCGACGCCGACGGCGTCCCGCACATCAAGGCCGCCAGCGCGCACGACCTCTTCTACACGCAGGGCTGGGTGCACGCCGAGGACCGGCTCTTCCAGATGGACGTGACCCGGCGGCGCGCCTGCGGCACGCTCGCCGAACTGCTCGGGCGCGGCGCGCTGCCGAGCGATGTGCAGATGCGACCGTACGGGCTGAGGCGCACCGCCGAGAAGAGCCTCCCGCTGCTGTCCCGTGAGACGCAGGACGCGCTGCGGTCATACGCCGAGGGGGTCAACGCCTGGATCAACCGCGGCAGACTGCCCGGCCAGTACGCGACCGTGCAGGTCAGCAAGGTGCCGCCGTGGACGCCGGTGGACAGTCTCGTGGTCAACAAGGCGCTGGCCTTCACCCTCTCGTTCGACCTGGACATCGACCGGAGCACGAACGTGCAGGCGTACCAGGCGGCCGGCGTGGACGGGCACACCGCGGTGTTCCAGGACCTGTACCCGTTTGCGCCGTTCGCCCAGGCGTCCCCGGTGATCGACGCGACCACGGTCCGGACCAAGGCCGTTCCGGCGAAGCTGGCCGACGACTACCTGCGGCGCGCCCAGCAGGCGCCGATGATCGTCGACGCGCTGAACCGCTCCGGCGACCGCGGCTCCAACTCGTGGGTGATCGGCGGCAGGCACACCACGACCGGCCGGCCGATCCTGGCCAGCGACCCGCACCTCGGCCTGGAGGCGCCGGCCGTCTTCCACCCGATCACCCTGGAGGGCGGCGGGTTCGACGTGCAGGGCGACAGCCTGCCGGGCACGCCGTTCATCGTGCTCGGGCAGAACCGGCACATCACCTACGGCGCCACCCAGCATCTCGCCGACGTGACCGACACCTACGTCGAGAAGATCGAGAAGGACCCGGCGTCGCCGAGCGGCCTGTCCACGGTGTATCAGGGCAAGCGCGAACCGGTGCGGGCGATCGAGGAGACGTTCCGGGTCAACCCGCGTACCGGGGGGAAGCTGGACGTGCTGGAGCCGGCGCCGGCCGGCCGGACCCTGATCGTGCCGCGCCGCAACAACGGGCCGCTGCTGTCGGTCGACGAGAAGGCCGGCACCGGGCTGTCCGTGCAGTACACCGGGTTCTCCCCGACCACCGAGCTGGAGGCGTTCCGCCGGCTCAACCTGGCCCGGAACGTCGACGACTTCCGGGAGGCGATCCAGCACTTCGACGTCGGCTCGCAGCACTTCGTCTACGCCGACGTGAAGGGGACCATCGCCTACTTCACCAACGCCGAGGTGCCGGTCCGCGAGGACCTGCAGGCCGGCAGGGTGCGCGGCAACCCGCCCTACCTGCTGCGCGACGGGACCGGCGGCAACGAGTGGCTGCCCGTCACCAACCGGCAGCCGAACCAGTCGGTGCCCTACGAGATCATCCCGTTCGCCGAGCTCCCGAAGGTGATCAACCCGCCGGCCGGGTTCATCGTGTCGGCCAACAACGACCCGACCGCCAACACCTTCGACAACGACGTGCTCAACCAGATGCGCCCGGGCGGCGGCATCGCCTACCTCAGCTTCGTCCACAACGGCTTCCGCGCCCGCCGGATCACCGACATGGTCCGCGCCGCCGTGGCCCAGGGCCCGATCTCGCCGGCTGACGTGCAGGCGATGCAGGCCGACACCACCTCACTCGACGGGCAGTACTTCACGCCGTACCTCGCTCAGGCCTGGAAACGAGCCCGCGCCAGCAAGGTGCCCGCGCTCGCCGAGCTGGCCGCCGACCGGCGGATCGCCGAGGCCGCGGGCCGGCTGGCCCGCTGGAACCACACCTACCCGACCGGCATCCCGGAAGGCTACGACGCCGCCGACCGCGACGGCCGGCTGAGCCCGCCGTCGCAGCGGGAGATCGACGAGAGCGTGGCGGCCACCATCTACGCGCTGTGGCGCGGCCGGTTCCTGGTCAACACGCTCGACCGGCACGTCCAGGCGATCTCGCCGAAACTGCCGACCGCCGACGTCCAGTCGGTCGTCGCGGTGCGGCGGCTCCTCGACGAGTTCGCCACCCGCAAGGGCGTGGGCCGCTCCGGCATCGACTTCTTCGCGGTGCCCGGCATCGCCGATCCCACGGATCGGCGCGACTTCCTCATCCTCCAGAGCCTGGGCGACGCGCTCACGCTGGCCGCGTCCGACAACTTCAAGCCGGCGTACGGGAACTCGACGCGGCAGAGTGACTACCGCTGGGGCAAACTGCACCGGGTCACGCTGACGTCGCCGCTGGGTGCGCCGCACAACATCCCGTCCGAGGGCAACCGCTTCCCGTCGCCGCTGCCCGGCCTGCCCGGCATCCCGATCGACGGCGGCTTCAACGTGCCGGACGTCTCCGGCCACCCGGTCCGCGCCGACGCCGCCGACAGGTTCACCGTCGGCCTGGTCCCGGTCCGCCGCTTCGTCGCCGCGGCGACCCCGTCCGGCTGGCGCACGGTGAACGCGATGCCCGGCGGCGCCAGCGAAGACCTGGGGGACCGCTTCGAACAGAACCTGCTGCCGCGCTGGCTCACCAACGACACGTACCCGGTGCGCCGCTTCGACACCGCGACCGGCTGACTGCGACGCCGGGCCGGGTGGCGCGTTGTCACCCGGCCCGCCGTCGTCCTGGCATATCGGCCGTCCCGCGGACCGATCCTTCCTATCGTGAGGGCATGGCGACCCGTCGTGCTCTCGTCCTGCTCGTGGCCGCTGCCCACCTCGGCGCTCCCACCCCCGCGGCCGCCGCCCCGGCCCCGCCGCCGCTGCTGCAGGGCTGGCTGGTCACCGGCGAGGCGCCGGGCCGCTGCCTGACCGGCGGCGTGGTCGGCGTGGTGCTGCACACCGCCGCGTGCCGGCCGGAGAGCCCGGCGCAGGGCTTCTACCAGACCAGCGACGGGCACTTCACCAACAACGGCAACTGCGTCCGCCCGGACAGCCTTGCGCGCGGCGCGATCGTGCGGGTGGTGGCCTGCAATTATCAGGACGATCAGGCGTGGTGGTTCACCACCACGCTGCGGGCGGGCCGGTTCGGCCGCTGCCTGACCGAGGTCGCCGTCTCCAGCGCCGGCCAGGGCACCGTCCGCCTCCGCGACTGCACCGGCGCCGCCACCCAGAGGTGGCGCACCCACACACCCCGCTGATCGAGCGGCCCGCCACCGGCCGGTCGGCCGCCGCTCCACAGCCCGTGCCCGCCGCCCGAGCCGTCCCTCCCGCCCCTCACACAGCCTCAGCGCCGGCCCACCAGCTCCGGCTGGCCGCCACGCACCCAATGCGGTGTTCTCAAGGTGCCTCAGCGCCAGCCGAACTGGCCCGGCTGGCCGCCATGCACCTAACGCGGCGTTCTCGAGGTGCCTCAGCGCCAGCCGAGCAACCCGGGCTGGCCGCCATGAAACCTCACGCGGCTGCCATTGTCGGCTCCGCCGGAAAACTGACCCCGTGGTTCCGGCCCAATCGGGACCACCTCCTGAAGCATCGGGAGGTGCTGAGCGTGGAGGACTGGGCAGAGATCCGGCGGCTCGGCGGTTCGGCGGCTCGGCGGTTCGGGATGAGCGCCGGCCGGGCATTTCGGGAGCCGGTCAGGTGCGGCTGGCGCCGGCCTCCGGGCCGGCCAGCCGCTGGGCCAGCCACACCGGGATGACCGACAGCACGATCAGGACGGCCGCGACCACGTTGACGATCGGCGCCTGGTTCGGCCGGAACAGGTTGTTGAAGATCCAGATCGGCAGCGTCGTCACGCCCGGGCCGGCCGTGAACGTCGTTACGATGATCTCGTCGAAGGAGAGCGCGAACGCCAGCAGCCCGCCGGCCAGCAGCGCCGTCCGGATCATCGGGAACGTGATGTAGCGGAACGTCTGCCACGGCGACGCCCCGAGATCGGCGGACGCGTCCTCCAGGTTCATGCCGGTGCGCCGCAGCCGGGCCAGCACGTTGTTGTAGACCGTCACCACGCAGAACGTCGCATGCCCGACGATCACCGAGAACATGCCCTTGCCGATGCCCAGGTCGCCCATCACCGAGCGCCAGGCGCTGTCCAGCGCGATGCCGGTGACGATGCCGGGCAGGGCGATCGGCAGCACGATCAGCAGCGACACCGTGTCCCGGCCGAAGAAGGCGAACCGTTGCACGGCGAACGCGACCATCGTGCCCAGCACCAGCGCGACCGCGGTGGCGCCGAGCGCGGCCTGGACCGAGGTGAGCAGCGCCTGGCGGGCGCCTTCGTTCGCCCAGGCCGCGGCCCACCAACGGGTGGTCAGGTCGTGCGGCGGCCAGGCGAACGTACGGTCGCCGTTGAAGGAATTGACCAGCACCAGCAGCAGCGGGACGTAGATGAAGATCAGCCCGAGGGCCATCATGGCGCGCAGCGCCCAGCGGGCGGTGGGGGAGAGCGTCACAGTTCCTCCAGGGCGCCGGAGCGGCGGACCGCGACCAGGTAGACGACCATGATGGCGACCGGGACGGTGGCGATCGCGGCGGCGAACGGCAGGTTGTTGGCCGCGCCGATGTTGGCGTAGACCAGGTTGCCGATCAGCTGGGTCTTGCCGCCGACGATCTGCACGGTGATGTAGTCGCCGAGCGACAGCGAGAACGTGAAGATCGACCCGGCGATGACCGACGGCACCAGGATCGGCAGCACGATGGCCCGGAACGTACGCCAGGCCCGCGCCCCCAGGTCCGCCGACGCCTCCAGCATCGAGTCGGGCAGCCGTTCCAGTCCGGCGTAGACCGGCAGGATCATGTACGGCAGCCACAGGTACGACAGCACCAGGATCGTGGCGAACAGCCCGTACCCCGGTCCGCTGCCCGGCCCGCCGAGCAGCGTGTCGACCGGGCCGCCGTTGGCCAGCAGGATCCGCCAGGCGTACGCCTTGACCAGGTAACTCGCCCACAGCGGGGTGAGGATCGCGATGACCAGCCAGTGCCGGGACCGCGCCGAGGCGACCTTGGCCATGAAGAACGCCATCGGCACGGCCAGCACCACGCAGATGCCGGTGACCGCGGCCGCCACCCCGACGCTGCGCAGGGTGACGGCCCGGTACACCTCCTCGGTGAGCAGGGTCCGGAAGTTCGCCAGGGAGAACTCCCGGACCGTCTCACCGGTGAACCCGTTGACCGTCCAGAACGCCGACACCAGCAGCACCGCGAGGGCGCCGAGGTAGGCGACGACCAGCCAGAGCAGCGGGGCGGAGAGCAGCCCGGCCAGGCGCAGCCGCGGGTGCCGATGGAGAAAAGACACGCTATCCCTTGACCGTCGTCCAGGCCTGGGTCCAGGCCGCGTAGTCCTTGCAGGTCACATCGGTACGCCCGTCGACGCACTGGGCCAGCGGGGTGGTCCAGTACCAGACCTGGTCGAAGTAGGCCTCGTCCTCGGCGTGGAACGTCGTGCAGTGGTTCGGGTCCTTGGTCTTGCCGCAGGACAGCTTGTTCGACGGGGCCTCACCGAACCATTCGGCGACCCCGGCGTTCGCCTCCGGGCTGATGATGTGGTTCATCCACAGGTACGCGCAGTTCGGGTGCTTGGCCTTCGCCGACACCATCCACGTGTCGGACCAGCCGGTGGCGCCCTCGGTGGGCAGGACCACCTCGACCGGCGCCTTGTCGGCCTTGGTCAGGTTCGCGATCACCTGCCAGGTGGTGCCGAGCACCGAGTTGCCGGCTTTGAACGCCTGCACCTCCTTGGTGTAGTCGGACCAGTACTCGCCGATCGCCTCGTTCTGCTGCTTCAACAGGTCGACCGACGCCTGGAACTGGGCCTCGTCGAGGGCGTACGGATTCTTGATGTTGAGTTCGGGTTTGGTCTTCATGAGGTAGAGCGCGGCGTCGGCGATGTAGATCGGCGAGTCGTAGGCGGTGATCTTGCCTTTGTAGGGCGACGCCGGGTCGAAGACCGCACCCCACGAGGTCGGCGCGGGTTTGACCACGTCGGTGCGGTACATCAGCAGGTTCGCCCCGCGGCCGTGCGGCACGCCGTAGGGCTGCCCGTCGACCGAGTTCCAGGTCTTGTTCTTCAGGCTCTCGAACACGTCTGTGTAGTTGCTGATCAGGTCGGTGTTGACCGGGGCCACGTCACCGCCGTAGATCAGCCGCAGCGACGCGTCGCCGGAGGCGGAGACCACGTCGTACTCGCCGGTCTTCATCAGCGCGACCATCTCGTCGCTCGTCCCGGCGATCTTGTTGTTGACCTGACAGCCGGTCTCCTTCTCGAACCCGGTCACCCAGTCCACGGCCTTGTCGGTGGAGCCGTCCTCGACATATCCGGCCCACGACACCACGTTGACCGAGCCCTCGCCGGCGCCCAGCGACGCCATCTTGTCGATCTTCGGCACCTCGAGCCCGCCGGGACCCGAGCCGCTGCCCGAGTCGCCGTCGCCGCCGCCGCATCCGGCGAGCGTGAGCACGCCCGCCGCCAGCGCCGCCACGACCATCCTGCTTCTGCTATGCATGCGCGGTCTCCTTCTCCTCCGGGGGGATCTCGACGACGTGGTCGTCGTGCCAGCTCAGCCGCACCCGTTGGGCGCGGGCGGCGAGCGGGGCGCCGTTGTGCCGGTTCTGCGAGACGACGACGACCCGGGCGCCCACGTCGAGGTCGACGACATAGCGGGTCAGCGGCCCGGCATAGATCACCTCGGCCACGGTGCCGGGCGTCCCGGCCTCGGCTTCGCCGTCGGCCTCGATCAAGATCTTTTCCGGGCGTACGGAGAAAGCACCGTCCCGATCGAGCAGTGCCTTCGCGGTGTCCCCGGCGAACACGTTGGACGTACCGACGAAGCCGGCGACGAAGGAGCTGGCCGGCGTCTCGTAGACCGCCTCGGGTGTGCCGACCTGGGCGATCCGCCCGTGCTCGAAGACCGCGACCCGGTCGCTCATGGTGAGCGCCTCGTCCTGGTCGTGGGTGACGAACACGAAGGTGATGCCGGCCTCGCGCTGGATCGCCTTCAGCTCGACCTGCATCTGCTCGCGCAGTTTCAGGTCGAGGGCGCCGAGCGGCTCGTCGAGCAGCAGCACCTTGGGCTGGTTGACCAGGGCCCGGGCCAGCGCGACCCGCTGCCGCTGACCGCCGGACATGGCGGCGGGTTTGCGGTCGCCGAAGCCGGCCAGCCGCACCTTCTCCAGGGCTTCGGCGGCCCGGGTGCGGCGCTCCCGCTTGGACACCTTGCGGACCTTCAGGCCGTACTCCACGTTCTCCAGCACGGTCATGTGCGGGAAGAGCGCGTAGTCCTGGAAGACCGTGTTGACGTCGCGCTCGAACGGCGCCAGCCGGGTCACGTCGCGGCCGCCGAGCTCGACGGTGCCGGCGGTGGGCAGCTCGAAGCCGGCGATCATGCGCAGCACGGTGGTCTTGCCGGAGCCGGACGGCCCGAGCATCGAGAAGAACTCGCCGTCGGCGATCTCCAGGTCGATGCCGGCCACCGCCTCCACGCTGCCGAAGGTCTTGCGGAGCCCGGAGAGCCGGATGGCCGGGTGAGGTGTGTCGGTCACGTGAGTCCCTCAGGCGTCGATTTTCGGAAAACGTATGGCGTTAGACTTTAAAGGTCAAGGTCGCCCGGTAACCGCTTGGTAAACAGCCGTGAGGAAGAATCAAGGTCATGCCGGACCGAGCCAGCGCGCGATCCGTGGTCTTCGCACCACTCGACCCGCACAGCCGTGCCGAGACCGTGGTCCGGCGGCTCACCGACGCCATCACGTTCGGCCTGCTCACCGACGACGAGCAGCTGCCCAGCGAGGCCGACCTGGCGGCCCAGTTCGGGGTCTCCCGGGTGACCGTGCGGGAGGCGCTGGTCGCCCTGCGGCACCGCAACCTGTTGGAGACCCGGCGCGGGCGCGGCGGCGGCAGTTTCGTCCGTGCGCCCTCCGGCAACTCGGACACCTCGCTGCGGTCCCGGCTGACCGAGCTGAGCCTGCCGAACCTGCGCGACACGGCTGACCACTACGCGGCGATCGCGGGGGCCGCCGCGCGCCTGGCCGCCCAGCGGGCCACCCCCGACGACGTCGAGCGCATCACCTCGGCCGTCGACGAGGGCTGGCCGGTGCACCGGGTCGAACGCGCCTTCCACCTGGAGGTCGCCGCCGTCGCGCAGTCCGCCCGGCTGGCCCGCGAGGAAGTACGATTCGGAACGGAACTGGGCACGCTGCTCTGGTCGCCGGCGCTGCACGCGGCCGGGTCGCCCACGCTTCACACGGCCGGGTCGCCGACGCCGGACGGGGCCGGTGAGACCGGCGATCCGCACGCCGACCACCGGGCGATCACCGCCGCCATCGAGACCGGTGACGGCGACCTGGCCCGGCGGCTCACCGAAGAACACATTGAGAAGGCCGTCGACCGACTGATAAACCTGCATCTGACGCTGGTCGAGCCGTGACCGCGCCCGTCGCAAGAGTCGAGGTGGGTCCTGTGGGACAAGTGAGCACCCGCACCGCAGCGCCGGCCGGCACCGCCCTGGCCGACCACGTCACCACCCTCGCGGAGCAGACCTTCGCCGTGGCCGAGCGGCTGCGCCGGTGCGCCGAGGAGCTGTTCGCCGCCGTCCAGCCGATCCGCTCCACCGACCTGGTCGCGGTGCGCCCACAGTCGACCGCCGCCCTCGGTGGCCTGATCACCGGCGCCGGCGTGATCACGGTTCCGCTGGCTGACGACCGCTCCGGTCTGGAGTGGTGGATGGACAGCCGCCCCGAAGGCCGCACCCGCCTCGAGCTCGACCTCGACCCGGCCAGCGACACGTTCGTCGACGTCAGCCGGCAGCCCTGGTTCGCGGTGCCGCGCGACACCGGCAACCGGCACGTCACCGGGCCGTACGTGGACTACGTCTGCGCCGAGCAGTACACGCTGACCTTCACCGTCCCGCTGACGTTCGCGGGCAGCTTCGCCGGCATCGCCGGCGCCGACGTCTTCGTCGGCGACTTCGAACGCGCGCTACGGCCCGCGCTGCGCGCGATCGGCGCGCCGGCCGCCCTGGTCAACACCCAGGGCCGGGTCATCGCCGGCAACACCGCCCACCACATCACCGGCTCGCTGGTCCGCGAACCCCACCTGCGCGCCGCTCTCCAGAAGGGCACCGCGCAGGCGCTGGTGGACGGCTCGGGAGTGGTCCCGTGCGGCACCCTGCCCCTGGCGGTTCTCACCTTCGGCCGCTGACCGCCGGAAATGGCGGGTTCGCCCATTCGAGTGCATTCACGGTGCGCAGTGAACTCGACCGTGAATGGCGGAGTGGTGGTGGTGAGTGGCGCGACGAATAAGCGCTGCCGGCCGAAAGGAACAGCAATGAACAGCCGAATCCTGCGGATCGCCGCCACCCTGCTCACCTCGTCCGTCGTCACCGCGGGATTTCTGGCGGGAAACACGCCGGCGCAGGCCGCTGGGTGCGTGGAAAGCCGGGCCACAGCCCGGGAACTGGCGGCCTCCGGAGACTTCGTCGAGGCACGGGACCAGATGGAACTGCTCTCGTTGACCATTCGGACATCAGAGTCGGCGGGATGCGCCTGGGGCATCGTGTCCGGTGTGGTGCCGGGCCTGATGAGCGCTGCGGTATGGGTGGACAGGTCGCCGGACGGTGGCGCGACCTGGGTGAAGAGCGCGGTGCGCAAGGTGGGGCCGGGCAACTGGAGTACCTACACATCCGCGTACGGCACCGACGGATACGACGCCGTTCGTGCCTGCGGCCAATACAGCCGGCAGAACATCACGAGCGACATCAGTCGCCAGACCGGGATCTCCGATTTCCCCACCACGTCGGACATCTACTGCACGTGGTGGGTTGCCGTGTGATTGCCGGGCCACCTGCCGTTTCCCGGCGGTCGCGCTGGGGCGTCCGCCCGTGCCCGATCGCGCATGGCCACGGGCGGTGTAGTTCTGGGGCACGTGGCCGCTCGTACGATCAATGGGTTGTCACGCGGTAGGTGATGTGCGTGGCCAGCGACGCCGTGCGGACCTTGAGCTGCTCGAGGCTGAGCGGCGGAACGCCGTCGAAGAGGCGCTGGCCGGCGCCGAGGGTGACCGGCGCGATGGTGAGGGTGAGCTGGTCGACGAGGCCGGCGGCGAGGAACTGGTTGAGGGTGGCCGCGCCGCCGGCGATCGCGATGCGGCCGTCGCCGGTGGCCTCGCGGGCCCGCTCGAGGGCGTCGTGGATGCCGCCGGTGACGAAGTGGAAGGTGGTGCCACCGGCCATCGGCAGGTCGGCGCGCGGATGGTGGGTGAGGACGAAGACGGGCTTGTGATAGGGCGGCTCGTCGCCCCACCAGCCCTGCCAGGACAGGTCCCACTCGCCGCGGATCGGGCCGAACATGTTGCGGCCCATGATGAACGCGTCGGCGTCGACGATCTCCTCGGTGATCGCCTTGTTCTCCTCCGGGGTGTCGAACATCCAGCGGTGCAGCTCGTCGACCGGGCCGTCGCCGAACGGCTTGTCGGCGCTCAGGTTGGGGCCGGCGACGTAGCCGTCGGCGGACATGGAGATGTAGGCGTGGACGAAGGCCATGACTCTCATCCTCTGCTAACTGGTTGCAGGTTGCTATCGGTTTGGACCGTAGCGAAGACCGGTTGTAGACTGCAAGTGGTTATGAGGAGGAAATCGTGGACGATCACCGGTCCGGGTGCCCGATCAATCTGTCGCTGGAGGTGCTCGGTGACAGGTGGTCGCTGCTGATCATCCGCGACATGATGTTCGGCAACCGGCGGCACTTCCGGGCGCTGCTCACCCAGTCGCAGGAGGGCATCGCCTCCAACATCCTCGCCGACCGGCTGCAGCGGCTGACCCAGCTCGGCATGATCAGCTCGGCGCCGGATCCGCGGCACAAGCAGCGGGTGCTGCTCAGTCTCACCGAGCCGGCCATCCAGCTCGTGCCGGTCCTGGCCCACCTCGGCGCGTGGGGGCGCCGCCACCTGCCGGTCACGCCCGAGCTGGCGATCCGCGCCGAGCTGCTGGAGCGGGGCGGTCCCGAGATGTGGGCGCGGTTCATGGACGAACTGCGCGAGCTGCACCTCGGTGTGCCGCGGCCGGCCGGGACCCCGTCGGTTCTCGACGAATTGACCGCGGCCTACCTCGCCGAGGCCGAAAAACTGTCACACCCCAGCCGTATTCTCACCCCATGACCGCAAGCTTCCCGTTCCCGACCCGCGACGAGTTCGACGAGGCGGTGGAGCAGGCGCGCGCCGCCGCGCAGGCCTACTACGACACCGGCGACGCGCTGATGACCGACGCCGACTACGACGTGCTCGCCGACCGCATCGCCGCCAGCGTCGCGGCGCACCCGGAGTGGGACGACCGGGGGATCACCACGGCGGTCGCGGCCGGCGCGTCCGCGGGCGGCGACGTGCGGCACCCGGTGGCGATGCTCTCCCTCGACAAGATCAAGACGCCGGAGGAGGTCGCCGAGTTCGTTGCCACCCTGGGCGGCGACGGCTGCCTGGTCGAGGTGAAACTCGACGGTCTCGCCATCCGGGCCGAATATGTCGAGGGCCACCTGGTGCTGGCCGCGCTGCGCGGCGACGGCACCACCGGTGAGGATGTGACCGCCCAGGTGCGGCGGGGCATCGCCGGGCTCCCGGAGAAGCTGGCCGGTCCGTGGAGCGGTGAGGTGCGCGGCGAGGTCTACATGACCGTCACCGACTTCGAGACGGCCAGCGCCAACCGGGTCGCCGCCGGCAGCAAGGCGTTCGTCAACTCGCGCGGTGCGGTCGCCGGGTCGATCCGGGCGATCGACCGCAACTACGAGGCGCCGATGACCTTCGCGGCCTATGAGATCAGTGGCGAGTTCGCCAGCCACCTGGCGGCGATGGCCGAGGCCGAGAGTCTCGGGTTCACCCCGGCCTGCAATCTGATCCCCGAGGTGGCGGGGGAGCTGCACACCGCCGAGCAGGTGATCGCGGCGATCGAGACGATCGGTGCGCACCGCTCCGACCTGGCGTTCCCGATCGACGGCGCGGTCATCAAGGCCAATCTGGCCGGCACCCGGCGCCGGCTCGGTCTCGCCAGCCGCACGCCCTATTGGGCGACCGCGTTCAAATACCCGCCGGACACCGCTTCCACGGTGCTGCGCGACATCCAGGTGCGGGTCGGGCGGACTGGGCGGATCAGCCTGCGCGCGATCGTCGAGCCGGTGCACGTCGCCGGCACGACGGTGACCTATGCGACCCTCCACAATCCGCAGTGGGTCGCCGAGCAGGGCCTGGCCATCGGGCAGACCGTCGCGGTGTGGCGGGCCGGTGACGTCATCCCGCGGGTCACCTCCCCGATCGGCGAGCAGCCACACGGCCTCACCCCGTGGGCCGCGCCCGAGGAGTGCCCGCAGTGCGGCGAGCCGTGGGACAAGTCGAGCCTGCTGTGGCGTTGCCACACCGCCTCGTGTTCGGCCGCCAACGCGCTGGCCTATTGGTGCAGCCGTGAGGCACTCGACGTCGACGGCGCCGGCGACGCGTTCTGCGACGTCCTGGTCGAGCAGGGGATCGCCCGCAACGTCGCCGACCTCTACGACCTGACCGTCGACCGCATCGCCGAGCTTCCGGTGGGCAAGACCGCCGCGGGCGGCACGGTGACGCTGGGCCGCAACAACGCCGAGCGGATCATCGCGGGGCTGGAGGCCAGCAAGGCGCAGCCGTTCAACCGGGTGGTCACCGGGCTCGGCATCCGGATGACCGGCCGCAGCGTCGGCCGCTGGCTGGCGGCGCACTTCAAGACGATGGAGGCGCTGCGAGCCGCCACCGTGGAGGAGATCGCCCAGATCGACAAGATGGGCCTGATCAAGGCCCAGCACGTGGTGGACGGGCTGGCCGCGATGAGCGACGTGATCGACCGGCTGGCCGCGCACGGCCTGACCATGGCGGTCGTCGAGACCGGCGGGCCGAAACCGTGGGAGGGCAAGAAGGTGGTCGTCTCCGGCTCGGTGCCCGGTCTGAGCCGCACCGAGGCTCAGGAGGCCGCGGCCCGCCTGGGCGCGTCGGTGTCCGGTTCGGTCAGCAAGAACACCGACATCCTGGTGGCCGGCGACGGCGCCGGCAGCAAACTGGCGAAAGCCGAGGCGCTGGGGGTGACGGTGATGAGCGCCGAGGAGTTCGCGGCGCTGGTGCAGGAGACGGCCGTTGCCTGATGCGAGCCGGGGCGAGTGGACCGTCGAGCGCCATCTGGCCGGGAAGCCGCCGCAGGTCGTCGCGCTCTTTCAGCGTTTCATCGACATCGCGGAGGGGTGTGGACCGTTCACCGAGTTCGCCGGGTGGGTGGCTGAGGCCTATGCGGTGGGGGCGGGCGCCCATTTGACCAGCCGGTCCTGATCCCGGCGGGCCGGCTTGGTGGGTGCTCGCTGCCGGTCAGGTCCGGCTTGCTGTGGGCTGGGCTGGCTAAGCAGCTTCGCAGTTCCGCCGCCAGCCGCCGCCGCCGCCAGCCGCCGCCGCCAGCCCCCCGCCACCGCCGGCAGCTGCCGTCGCCAGCCGCCGCCCGCCGCCGTCGCCGGTTGCCAGCAGTTCGCCGCTTGCTGGCGACCGCCTGTGGTCATGGCGTTGGTGAGCGCCGGCGGCGAATGGCCGCGGCTGATATCTGCGTGTGCGGCTGGCTGCGGCCGATGCTGCCGGCGTCAAGCGGCGTGGGGTCGGTGTTCGGCTAGGTCGGCCAGGCGGTCGAGGGAGGCGCGGAGCCGTTCGGCCGTGGTCGCCTGGGCGCGGGGGATGCGCTGGGCGTCGGTCAGCTGTGACCAGTCGTAGGTGTGGGTGACCCGCGTGCGAGCGGGCCCGACCGGCTCCAGCTCCCAGCGCCACAGATGGCCGGGCGGGGTGCGGTCCGGCTCGGCGGGGCGCCAGGCGATGCGGCGGCCCTCGGCGAACTCGACGATGTGGTTCTCGCGGATGTTGCCCTTCGTGGTCGTCATGGCGAAGACGTCGCCGATCGCGCGGACCCGTCGGCCGGTGACCGCGCCGGCCAGGTTGTCGTTACCGTCCCAGCGGGGTTGCTCGGCCGGGGTGGCGATGAGCTCGAAGACGGTCTCCGCCGGGGCGGCGATCAGCCGGGTGGCGTGGACCAGCCGCCCGGACTCCCGGAACAGCGCGTCCAGGTCCCGCTCCGCGTAGAGCCGGTGCTCCCACTCCTCGCCGAGAACCGTCTGCAGGCACTCCCGGACCGGATAGCTGCGGGACTCCGGCCAGCCGGGGCCCTCGACCGGCTCGGTGTGGCCGGCCAGCGTCTCCTCGGTCAGCCCGTCCAGGAACCGCCGGACGCCGGCCATCCGGTCCCGGCGCAGGGCCAGCACGGTCTCCAGCTCAGGCCGGGCCTGGCGGTCGCGGGGGATGCCGGGCGTGTCGGGCATCTCGTCCCACGGCAGGCCGAGCAGATCCCACGGGGCCGGATCGCCGAGGACAGCACGCCGGAGCCAGGCGTCGGTGGCGAACACCAGGTGCCGCAGCGTCTCGATGAACGACCACTCGCCGCCGACCGAGTCGTGCAGCCGCGCGGGATCCAGGGCGCGGGCCCGTTCGACGGTGCCGGCCCAGAGCCGTTCCAGGATGTCCCAGGCCTCGCGGAAGCCGGCCACATCGGTGGGCCGCATCCGGGCCCGGTCCGGATGGCGGCGGTCGAGTTCGGCCTCGACGTAGCCGCTCACCTCAACACCGTTGATCGTCACGTCGGCGATCTCGCCGTGGATGTCGACGTCGACCAGCTCGACGCCGCGCATGACGACCTGGTGCAGCCAGACGGCGTGGAACCGGGTGCCCCGCAGGTCGCTGGCGCGGAACTGGGCGTCGCGCAGCGACACCCGCTCGAACCGGGAACCGCTGAGATCGTCACCGGCGAAGTCGGCCATGAACCCCGACCCTAACGGGCGACGCGGCCGCCCGCCGCCCCTCGCCCGCGGCCCCTCGGCCGCCGGCCGAAGGGCGGCGGTCCCGCTGCTGCCCGTCAGCCGGCGGCCCGCCATTGGGCCGGCGTCATGTTGTGGTCGGCGCGGAAGCGCCGGATGAAGTACCCGGCGTCCGGATAGCCCACCCGCCGGCTGATCGCCGCCACGGTGAGGTCGGTGTCGGCGAGCAACCGCCGGGCCTGCTGCATACGGCGCTGCGTCAGCCACTGCTGCACCGTGCGCCCGGTCCGGCGGCGCACCACGGTGGTCAGGTGGCCGGGCGTGAGGGACAGCTCGGCGGCGATGTCGGCCAGCGAGACCGGTTCGTGGAACCGGCGTTCGATCACGTCGAAGACGGCGGCCAGCAACGGTTCGTCTCCGGCGCGCAGGGCGCCGGCCACGTCGGTGGTCAGCCGGGAGACGGCGACCAGCAGCAGCGTCAGGTGGGCCAGGGCGGCTTCGCGATGCCCGTCGCGGCGGGCGCGCAGCTCGGTGTCGAGGGCGGCGAAACGGTCGTACCAGGCGGTGCGTTCGGCGGGTGGCACGCGCAGGCGCTGCGCGCGGTCGGCGCCGCGGGCGAACGGGAACAGCAGCGGATGGGAGCGCCAGGACGGGTACGCGCCGGCGGGCCGGATCACGTCGGCCGGGAACCAGGCCACCCAGCCGTCGTCGACGATCTGGTTGTGCGGCGTCGTGAACGACACCACCTGCCCGGGCGCGATCACGAACACGTCGCCGTCGGACATGGTCCAGGTGCGGCCGTCCAGTTCGATTCGGCCGTCGGCCCGGTGCGCATAGAAGATCACCAGGAAGTCGTGGGCGTGGGTGTGCCCGACGGCCCGCAGCTCGGCGGGCACGCGGCTGACCGCGACGGGTGGCCCGCCGGGCGACGAGTCCCAGCCGACGACAACCGAAGAATCTCCTATCGCTCCCACAGATCCGCCATTGTCCGTGTGCTTGCCAGGCATGACGCTGATGGTACGACCGAATTCCGTCCCATACCTCGATCGGAAGTGCATGATGGCAGCCACCCGACAGGACTATCTGCCGGCCATGGGGCAGCACTGGCTGCTCTTCCTCTACGACCCGCTGACCCGGTTCTGGGGTGTGCCGAAGGTGCACGGCGCCCTGCTGGACCGGGCCGGCCTGCAACCCGGGCAGCACGTGCTCGACATCGGGTGCGGCACCGGCAACCTGCTTCTCGCGCTGGCCCGGCGCCTTCCCGGCGTACGCCTGAGCGGCATCGACCCGGATCCGGCCGGGCTGCGCCGCGCCCGGCGCAAGGCCCGCCGTGCCGGCGCGCAGATTGATTTCCAGCAGGCGTACGCCGGAAGCCTCCCGTTCCCCGACGCCAGCGTCGACCGGGTGCTGTCCTCGTTCATGCTGCACCACCTCGGCGACGAGGAGACGGCCCGCGCGGCCGCCGAGATCAAGCGGGTGCTGCGCCCCGGTGGCCAGGTGCACATCGTGGACGTGGCCGGGCTGCACTCCACCGGCAGGCTGGCCCGCAAGCACCCGCACCTGACCGGTGACCTGCCGGCGAAGGTGCTCGGCACGCTGCGCGCCGCCGGGCTGACCGAGGCCGCCGAGAACGGCCGCGGCAGCGACCGATTCGGCGGCCACGTCTTCTACCGGGCGGCCGGCTGACCCGGACGACCGTGTGGATCCCGGGTGTGCCCCGGGATCCACACGGTGTCACCGGGAGCGGGCCTTGCGGGCCGACCACACGGTGTAACCGACGGCGCCGATGATCAGCAGCAGGCCCAGGCCCTGCAGGCCGGGGGAGTCGTCGGCCTCGCCGAGGACCATTCCGGCGACGCCGAGCGCGATCGCGACAACCAGCAGCAGATATCTCATTCGGACTCCTCGTCCACCCATTCCAGCAGGTCACCGGGCTGGCAGTCGAGCACCCGGCACATGGCCTCCAGGGTGCTGAACCGGACCGCCTTGGCCCGGCCGTTCTTCAGCACGGCGATGTTGGCCGGGGTCAGGCCGACCCGCTCGGCGAACTCGCCGACACTCATCTTGCGTTTCGCCAGCTCCACGTCGATGCGGACGACGATCGGCATCAGATCACCGCTTCCATGTCGGTGCGCAGTGTGGTGGCCCGGCGCAGCAGCGCCCGCATGACCACCATCAGCAGCCCGATCACCGCGACCCCGACCAGCGCGAGGAACAGCAGCAGCGGCAGACCCGGGTCGCTGGCGTTGAACCCGACGTAGAGGAAGACCCCGGCCAGGACCACCCAGCCGGCGGTGATCGCCCAGACGATGACGTCCACCCACTTCAGCGACTCGTCGCTGAAGATCCGGTCGTCGCGGACCCGGGTGAGCAGCTTCCAGGTGGCCACGATGACCACCTGCACGCACACCACCCAGAAGATCGACACGATGGTGGCCGGCCACCGTAGATAGGCGTCCTCCGGGCTCTCCTTCGCCATGTGGGCGAACTGACCGGGCAGCGACACGGTCTCGAAGAAGACCAGCACACCGAAGAGGGCGACCAGGAAGAACCGCAGGGCGGCCACCGCTCGACTTTCCGTAACCATAGATCGACTATCGCGGGTCACCTATCGAAAGTCAATAGGTACCGAGCGAGAGTCGATCTATCGGGTCGGTGCGGCATGATGACTGTCCATGGATCCGGTGGAGATGGCACGCGACGTTGTCGACACGAACTTCTACATGACCCTGGGCACCGCGGACGCGGCCGGCCGGCCATGGGTCTCCCCGGTCTACTTCGCGGCGGCCGGGTACCGCGACTTCTACTGGGCGTCGGTCCCGGAGGCGGTCCACTCCCGCAATCTGGCGGTGCGCGCCGAACTCAGCATCGTCATCTTCAACTCGCAGGTCCCGGTCAACCAGGGCCGGGCTGTCTATCTCGAAGCGGTCGGCGCCGAGGTCGCCGCCGGCGATCTCGACGCGGGCATCGCGATCTACAACCGGCCGGCAGCCGCGCGCGGCGCCAGCATTTTTGGTCGTACGGACCTGCAGGCGCCCGCCCGCCACCGGTTGTACCGCGCGACGGCCGTGCGGCAGTACCTGCTCGACGGCTCGGACCAGCGGATCCCGGTCCGGCTCGGTTAGCGCAGAATCGAGCCGTGCGCGCCGCCCGCCTGATCAACCTCGTCCTGCTGCTGCAGTCGCGCGGCATGCTGACCGCCGCCGAACTCGCCGCCGAGCTGGAGGTGTCGGAGCGGACCGTCTACCGCGACGTGCTCGCCCTCTCCGCGGCCGGGGTGCCGGTCTACGCCGAGCAGGGCCGGGCCGGCGGATACCGGCTGGTCGGCGGCTACCGGACCCGGCTGACCGGGCTGAACCGTGCCGAGGCCGAAGCGCTGTTCCTGGCCGGACTGCCCGGTCCGGCCCGCGACATGGGCCTGGACGAGCCGGTCCGGGCGGCCCGCCGCAAGGTGCTCGCCGCGCTGCCGCCGGGTCTGCGGGACGCCTCCGAGCGGGCCGGCCAGCGGTTCCACCTGGACGCGCCGGGCTGGTTCGACGACCCCGACCCGCCGCCGCACCTCGCCGAACTGGCCCGGGCGGTGTGGCAGGACCGGGTGCTCACCATGCGGTACCGGCGGCGCGAGGAGGTCACCCGCACCGTCGAACCGTACGGTCTGGTTCTCAAGAACGGCATCTGGTACCTGGTCGGCCGGGTGGGTGACGACCTGCGCTCCTACCGGGTGGACCGGATCATCGCGGTGGAGCCGGCCGGGGAGACCTTCGAGCGGGACCCGGACTTCGACCTGCCGGGATTCTGGGCCGAACGGGCGGCCGCGTTCGTGCGGCAGATGCTGCGCGACACGATCACGCTGCGGCTCAGCCCGCACGGCGTCCGCATGCTGCGGTTCGTCGCGGAGCCGCCGGCGGTGCAGCAGGCGATGGCGGACGCGGGCGAGCCGGATCCGGACGGTTGGGTCCGGACCCGGCTGCCCGTCGAGTCGGTGGAGGTCGCTTACACGTACGTCATGCGGTTGGGCCCGGAGGCTGAGGTGCTGGAGCCGCCCGCATTGCGTGCCCGGCTCGCGGAGGCCGCGCGCCGCCTGAACGACCTCTACCGATAACCGGTGACATCGGCGGGTTTGCCGGGATCCTGCACCTCGACCAGGTAACGCCAGGCGTCCGGCTGGCTGCCGTCGAGGTCGGTGAAGCCGTAGACCTTCGCCAGTTCGCCGCTGGAGACCGACTTGCCGTTCCAGCGGGCCCGGTCCTCGTCCGCCGCGAGGGCGGCGACCGCGCGCCCGACGTACGCCGGGGTTTCCGAGATCGCGAAGTGCGGCTCCTTGGCGCAGGCGTCCCGCCAGTTCTCCTCGGTGACGCCGTAGATCTCCAGCATCATCTCCGAGCGCAGCCAGCCCGGGGTCAGCGCCACCGCGGTCGCGCCGTGCTCGGCCAATTCGGCCGACCAGACGAACGCCAGCCGGTTCACCGACCATTTCGCCAGGTCGTAGAAGGCCGACAACCGGTAGTTGGTGG
Source organism: Actinoplanes sp. NPDC024001 (assembly GCF_040638955.1). Taxonomy (NCBI): domain Bacteria; kingdom Bacillati; phylum Actinomycetota; class Actinomycetes; order Micromonosporales; family Micromonosporaceae; genus Actinoplanes; species Actinoplanes sp. NPDC024001. The sequence goes on along the minus strand of NZ_JBEZZB010000053.1, from coordinate 22,929 downwards.
AGTTGTAGGCGGTGGTCCCGTCACCGATCTCCAGGACCAGGCCGCCCGGGCGGCGGATCATGAGCGCCAGCGCGTAGTGGCTGGTGATGATGTGCGTGTCGATCGCCTGGCGCAGCAGCCGCAGACCCGGCTCGAGCGGCTGCTCCCAGACCGGCTTGTTCCAGGTGGTCAGCGGGTCGCCGCCCCACACGTCGTTGACCAGCACGTCCAGGCGGCCCTGCTCGTCGTCGATGCGCTGCACCAGGGCAGCGACCTGCTCGTGGTCGAGGTGGTCGACGGCCACCGCGATGCCCGTGCCGCCGGCCGCGGTGACCAGCTCGGCGGTCTCCTCGATGGTCTCCGGGCGGTCCATCGGCGACCGGTTGGCGCGGGTGCTGCGGCCGGTCGCGTAGACCGTGGCCCCGGCCGCGCCGAGCTGCACCGCGATCTGCCGTCCCGCGCCGCGGGTCGCGCCGGCCACCAGAGCGACCTTGCCGGTCAGTGGTTTGTTCGTCATGGGTGTCAGCTTTTCCAAGAAACCTGACAACCGGCGTCCGGTTTTACAGTTGATCCACCACGGCGACGAGATCCGGGAAGGCCTCGATCGACGCGGTGACGTGACGGGGGTCGAAGTCCTCGAGGCGCCGGACGCCGCTCTGCAGGCAGGCGATGAAGCGGATGCCCGCCCCGCCGGCGGCGAGCGCGTCGCCGGGCGAATCGCCCACGTAGACGCAACGGTCCGGGGTCAGCCCGGTCTCGGCCAGCAGCTCGTCGAAGGCGCGCGGGTCCGGCTTGCGGAACCGGGTGTTGCCCTGGTGGTAGGCGCCGGTCACCCGGCCGGCGAGCACGTGGTCCGGCGCCAGCATGTGCTCGATCTCCTCCTGCGCGCGGGAGGTCAGCAGCATCACGGTCCGGCCGGCGGCGACCAGTTTGTCCAGCGCCGCCAGGTTCTCCGGCGGGATCACGTCGAGCCGGCCGTCGGCCAGGTACTCCTGGTGGGCCACCGGGAACAGCTCGGCGAAGCGGTCCAGGTCCAGACCCGGCGAGCGGTGCGGCATGGCGTCCAGCAGCACCTCGCCCCAGGTGGCCAGGTGCACCGCGCGGGACATCGGCGGGCGGCCCATCCGGGCGAGAACCTCGTTCTCCAGCTCGAACGAGGCCGCCTCGGTCAGGCACAGGGTGTCATCGACGTCCACGATCACGGCCTCGATCATGGGCGTCAGCGTAACTTGTCGTACCCCGGCGATACGGTTCGGCTGTTGCTCGGCGGATCGGGGGAGGCTTCATGTACCGGCAGGGTGATGTGCTGATCGTCGCGGTGCCACCGGCCGAGGTGCCGGCCTGCGCGCCGGTCCCGCGCGACCGTCGCGGGCGCATGGTGCTGGCCCGCGGCGAGGCCACCGGTCACGCGCACGTGATCGGCGGCCCAGGCCTGCGATTGCTCGCCGACCTCGACGATCCGGAGCGGATGTTCGTCGAGATCCCGGAATACGGGCGGGTCACCCACGAGGAGCACGGGCCGATCTCGCTGCCCTCCGGGCACTATCGGGTGGTGCGCCAGCGGGAGTACATCCCGGGCGCCTTCCGGCCGGTGGCCGACTGATGCGGCTCACCCACGCCCAGGAGGCGATGGCTGCCGCCATCGAGGACCAGTGGCTGGCCTCGGCGTTGGCGACCGGGCCGGCGGATTTGCAGGCCGCAGAGCAGGGGGTCCGTGAGGCGTACGCGCTTGTGGGCGCCGAGCCACCGGAGCGCATCTTCTGGCTGGGGTCGCCGCGCGCGGGTGCGGCCGCCATGGCGCTGCTCTCCGGAGCGGCGGTGCCCGAGGGGCCGTCCTGGGTCGCCGAGGTGGTCGAGGAGCTGCGCGCCCAGGGCTGGCGGCCAGAGAGCTCTGCCGGCCGGATGCGGGCTGACTCGTGGGAGTCCGGTCGTCGGTCGCTGAGCGATCAGACGCGTGGTGGGGCTGGTCGGTCGCTGGGCGGTGATGGTCGGCCCTTCGGTGGTCAGGTGCGTGGTGGGGCTGGCCGGTCGCTGCGTCATCGGGTGCGGACTGAGCCGTGGGCCGCTGCCCGTGCTGCGGCTGCCGCCGAGCTCGGCGCCGATGGCTGGGCGCAGCTCGGCGCGGCCGCCGGGCGCCGGTCGTGGGGCCTGGTGATGGACCGGGTGGCCGGCCGGCTGCGGCTGCGCCTCGGCGAGGACCTGGCCGCTGACCTGCCGGCGGCCCGGTCCCCGGTGCTCGACGCGATCTACGGCCAGCACGACGGCGCCTGGCTGTCCACCTTCGAGGCTGCCGACCGGCTCTGCCCGCAGGCCGGCCTCATGAAGCCGCTGGCCGGTTTGGCGGCCGTCGCGCGCCACGCCGGCTGGTGGTGGGCGAGCGAGCGGTTCGCGGTGCTCACGGCGCGGCCCGGCACGCTCGCCCGCGACAACGTCGGCCGATTGCACCGCGGTGAGGGCGCCGCCATGGAGTTCCCCGACGGATACGGTCTGTGGGCCTGGCGCGGCATGCCCATCCCGGTCTCGCTGGCGGCCGAGCTGCCCCGGTTGAGCATCGAGCGCATCCGCGCGGAGAGCAACGCCGAGATCCGCCGCGTCATGCTCGAGCATTTCGGCTACGACCGCTATCTGCGCGAGTCCGGCGCCCGCGAGCTGAACACGGACGCCACCGGCACGCTGTGGTTCCTGGATCTGCCGGGCGACGAGCCGCTGGTGATGGTCGAGGTGGTCAACGCGACGCCCGAGCCCGACGGCACGAGCCGCGTCTACTGGCTGCGGGTGCCACCGGGCACGCGGACGGCTCGGGAGGGGGTGGCTTGGACGTTCGGGCTGAGCGCGGAGGAGTATCAGCCGCTCGTGCAGACGTAACGTCTTCCCGCCGGGCCCGATGCCCCGACTTCGCTCACCGATCCGGCCGGCCGGATCGGGAGGGCGAGGGTTGGTCGTCGGCTGTCGCGCCGTGCAGGAAGAGGTCGACCACGCGCTCGGTGGACAGCGCCGACGGGGCCTCGTCCGAGGAGCGGGCGCTGCTCAGCGCGACGGCGAGGAAAGCCTCGGCGAGGGCGTCGGGTGGGAAGCGCAGGCGTCGCAGGTCCGGCTCCAGCAGCCTGGTGACGGCTGTCCGGATCTCGGGCAGGTCGCCGAGGCTCTGGAAGTCCTCGCGCTGGAACGGCTGCGCCAGCGGTTCGGGGGACGGGCCGCTGGGCGGGTAACCCGCCTGCTCGAAGGCATCGAGGTCGGCGCGCACGCGGTGGTAATAGGCGTCCAGGATGTCGACGACCTCGGTCAGGCGCGCCGCGAGCGGCTGGTCGAGGCGGATCGCGTCCAGTTTGCGCACCTCCTCGGCGGGGTCGAGCATCACGCCGAGGTGCGCCGCCAGCGTGGCGGTGCACGCCAGCAGCACCGCGTCCTTGTCGGGGAAGACGGTCAGCAGGGCTTCCTCGGTGATGCCCGCGGCCTGGGCGATCTGCGGCATGGTCACCGTGGTGAACTCGCCGAGCAGGGGCACTGCCGCCCACACGACGGTCTGACGGAGCTGGTCTGCACTCGTCTCGGCCATCAGCGTTCCTCCGGGCTCGCTACCCGGGACCGTACGACCTGGGCGCAAGCTACCAGCCGGCGGGGATGCGTTCGAGCAGGCCGTCGGCGTACACGTCGCGCAGGCGCAGCGGCTTGAGATGCACGTACCCGATGTGGCAGTCGCAGAGCGAGTTGGTGCAGGCCCGCGGCCGCAGCGCCGCGCGCCACGTGCCGTCGTAGAGGTTGCCGATCGGCGCCGGGATGAAGTGGCAGCGGCGGACCGTGCCGTCACCGATCACCGAGATCGCGGTTTCGCCGGCGTGGCACGGCAGGCCGAGGGAGGCGTGCGGGCGGACGCTGTCGCCGAAGCGCGGGTCGAGGGCGGTCCACCGCTGTTCCTCCTCTGCGGTGTAGAGGTGACCGTCGGCGGCGTTCACCCACAGATAGACCGAGTCCGGCAGCGCGGCGCGCAGGGCGATCGCCTCGTCGTAGTGCTCGGGCAGGCCGACCACGCCGACCGAGTAGCGGACACCCCGCTCGTCGAGGCTGCGGCAGCGCTCCAGGAACCGGTCGCGGGTGACCTGGCCGGGATGGTAGGTCGCCCAGAGCGCGGCCACCCGCGGGTTCGCTTCGGCGAGCCAGCCGGTGCGGGCGGCCAGGTTGGTCTGGATGGCGACCCGCGCGACGTGCGGCAGATGGGAGAGGCGGACGATCACCTCGCGGTACCAGGAGCGGGTCAGGCCCTCACCCCACGGCGTGAACAGCACCGACAGACGGCGATCGGTGGTGGCGGCCACCCAGTCGGCGAACCGGTGCAGGTCGGCCCGGTCGGCGCGCAGCAGGTCCGGTGGGTCGACCCGCTTGGCGAACGGGCAGTAGGGGCAGTCGTAGTTGCAGCTGGCCAGCGGGCCGCGGTAGAGCACGTAGAGGTCGGCGTCATCGGGGGACATAGGCGCCCATCGCCTCGCGGACCCGGCCGGAGACCAGCCAGGGGCCGATCGCGTCGGACTGGGCCAGGCCGTCGGGGGTGAGCGTGGTCCGGTCGGGCGTCAGCCAGCCACGGTCCACGAGTTCGCTCAGCTGCGGGAAGTCGTCGTCGTGGCGCCCACCGAACCGGGCCCGGTAGGCGGCCGCGTCGACGCCCTCGGCGCGGAGCAGGGACTTGAGCAGCCAGCGGCGGCGCTGTTCGACACCGTCGAGGCGGAAGCCGATCTCCGCGTACCGGAAGTCGTCGGCGGGACGGGACAGGTAGTCGTCGAGGACGGCGCGGACCTCGGAGACCGCGACGGCGTAGTCGAACGAGTAGTGCAGATCTGTCGTGTAGGAGCGGGAGCCGCAGCCCAGGCCGACGGTGCCGTCGTCCTGGCAGCAGTAGTCGGGTCCGTCCGGGGCCGGGGCGCCGGCGCGGCGGAACTGGCGCATCGAGTGCTGCACGTAGCCGGCGGCGGTGAGCACGTCCACGGCCTGCCGGTACAGCTGCTGCCGCTGGCGGTCCCAGTCGGCGCGGCCGTGCGCTCGGCGGCCGAGCCCGGTCAGCGGGCGCACGTAGAGCGGGTAGAGGTACAGCTCCTCGGGCCGCCAGCGCAGGGCCTCGTCGAGCGAATGCTGCCAGGTCTGCGGCGTCTGCCCGTCGATGCCGTAGATCAGATCGACGTTCAGCACCGGGACGCGCGCGGCGCGGATCGTCTCCAGCGCGCGCAGCACCTCGGGGAGCCGTTGCGGACGGCCGGCGGCGTGTGCCTCGCCGTCGAGGAAACTCTGCACCCCGATGCTGACCCGGGTGGTGCCGTGCGCCGCGAGGACGGCGAGGCGGTCCGGGGTGGCGGTGGCGGGGGACGTCTCGACCGACATCGGGACCGCGGTCGTCCCGAACGCGTCGAGGACGATGCCGAACAGGTCCTCGAGCTCGGGCGCGGTCAGATAGGTGGGGGTGCCGCCGCCGATCGCCAGCCGGGAGAACGTGGCGCCGGGGGAGAGGCTGTCGCGGACGGCGGTGGCCTGCCGGCGCAGCTGGGCGAGGTAGGCGGAGACCTGCTCGGCCGGTGGGTTGGCGCGGGTGAACAGGTTGCAGAAGCCGCAGCGCATCTCGCAGAACGGCAGATGCACGTAACCGAAGAGCGCATCCTGTTTCTCGGCCGCCCAGACCTCGGCCAGCGGCGGCCGGGGTTCCAGCTTCCGGTAGGCGGTCTTGTGCGGGTAGGCGTAGAGATAGCCCTGGTAGGGCGAGTCGTCGAGGGTCACGGCCGGGCCTTCCCGGCACCGGCGGCCGAGGCCGCGGCAGCGGGTGCGGCCGGCAGGACGAAGTCCGCGTACGGCACGGTCCACACCGCCTCGTGGGCGACCCGGTGGCCGACGTGGCCGTCCTCGCCGTAGAGGGTGCCGTGGTCCGAGCAGATGATCACCTGGCACGGCCGGCCGCGGCCGGTGACCAGGTCGAACAGCCGGCCGAGCAGACCGTCGACGTATTCCAGGGCGGCGGCGTGGCTGGCCGGGCCGTCGGCGTCCGCACCCGGCAGGTAGTGCCGGTTCGGCTGGTGCAGCGCGGCGACGTTGATGAACGTGAACAGCGGCTTCTCCGGCGGCAGCGCGGCGATGACGGTGCCGAGCCGGTCGAGCTGGGCGCCGAAACAGTCCGGCGCGGTCACCCCGAACGCCGGCTCCCAATACGCCTCGGTGAACAGGCCGGGCAGCACCCGGCCGAGTGGCGCGTCCGGGTTGAAGAAGCCGACGCCGCCGAGGCAGAGCGTGTGATAGCCGGCGGCGGCCAGGCCGGTCGGCAGGTCGGCGGCGTCGAAGACGAACGTCGCGGGCCCGCTGGACTCGCTGCCCGCGAACCGGGCGGCGAACAGGCGCTCGTGCGGGCCGGGCGTCACCGGGGTTGGCAGGAAACCGGCGAAGAACGCGTGGTGCGCGGCGTAGGTGAAGCTGGCCGGCGTGTGCCGCCGCTGCCACACCCCGCCGGGCAGCACCCGGGCCAGCTGAGGCGTCCGGCCGGAGGCCAGGCACTCGGCCGCGACGTCGTAACGCAGCGTGTCCAGGGTGACGAGGAGCAGGTCGTGGCTGCCGATCCGGTCACGCATGCGCGACCCAACCCTCGATCAGGGCGGCCACCTGCGCGCCGTAGGTGTCCGAGCCGTCGGCGAGCACGCCCGGCAGAAGGTCACCGAACGCGTTCACCTCGGCCACCGCATGGTCACGCCACCCCGCCCGGAACATAAGATCAACACCAACATGAAGGGTACGGGGGAAGCACGCCGCGACCCGTTCGCAGGTTTCCATCGCTGACCGCCACGACTGCTCCCCGGCCGCCGCACGCACCGAGGCCACGTCGCCGCGGGCGTTGCCGAGATGCAGGTTCGTCATCGGCGACCGGCTGGTCCGCACCACGATGTGCCGCGCCCGGCCGGCGATCACGACCACCCGCAGATCCAGGGTCCGCCCGCCGAGCCCCGCTTTCGGGAACCAGCGCTCCACATGCAGTCCGTCCGGCGCCAGCCGGTCGACGATCGCCGCCACCGACGCCTCATCCTCATAACGCCGCACCCGCAGGCTGTTGAACAGCCGCCCACCCTGCAACTCGACCGACGTGGTCGCCGCAACCCGCCCGCTGCTGGCCGTCCTTGCCGATCCGTCGCCCGAGGTCCCTGCCGGTCCCGTGTCGCGCGGGTCCGGTGTGGGCGCCGCGATCCGTCCGCTGCCGGCCGAACTTGCTGAGCCCGGGTCCGCGGGCGGTCCTGCATCGCGCCGGCCCGACGTGGTCTGCCCGCCGTGCGCTCCAGCCGAGCCCGCGTCCGCAGGCCCGGCCGGTCCCGCGCCCTGCCGGTCCGGCGCGGTCGCGGCGACATGCCGACCCGCGGCCGGGCTGAGTGGCTGCGGGTGCAGGGTGACGGACGACGCGCGCCGGGTGGCGACCGCCAGTGCGAGCACACCGGAGGCGGACGAGCCGTAGGCGGGTTTGACGAACACCCGGCCCCAGCCGGCCTCGCGCATCGCCGCCCGCAGCGACGCGTAGTCGTGGATCGAGCCGAGGGCCGCCGGCACCGGGATGCCGGCGGCGGCGAGCAGGGCGTGGCACCGCGGCTTGTCGGTCATGGTCAGGACGTCGTCGGCCTGGCTGAGCAGGGCACCACCGCCGCCCGAGATCCGGGACAGGGCCTGGCGCAAGCCGGCGTAGGCCGCCGCCGTCCCGAGGATCTCGCCGTGCTCCGCCGGGCGGGACGGGCGGCCGCTGCCCAGCTCGCGCAACAACAGGTCGACCTCGGCGTCCTCGCCGGGCGAGTCGATGCGCACAAGAACGCCCGGGCCGGGAACGCGGCCGTGGCGGAGCACGTCACGCCACGGATGGATCTCGGGTGCGGGCAGGCCGGCGCGGGCGACGGCCTCGGCGAACAGGGCGACCCGGCGATTGGCGGGGTTGCCGACGACGGCGAGGCGCACTACTCAGCGACCGCCGTGTATCGGCCCCACTCCTCCTCCTTCTGCCGGTCGGAGACGTCGACGTCGACGCCCGGCAGCTCGTCGGTGAGGCGCTGGGTCAGCTCGGGGCTGATGAAGTGGTGGCTGAGGTCGAGCCGGGTGAGGTGGGTGAGCGGCTGCCCGGTCAGCAGCGCCTCGACGCCGGTGTCGCCGAGCGCGCCCATCGACAGGTCGAGCTCGGTGAGGCGGGCGACGACCGGGGCCGCGGCGACGGCAGCGGCCACCTCGTCGGCGATCTCGGCGTTGCGCAGGCCGAGCCGGGTCAGCGCGGGCAGCGAGCGGCCGGCCAGGATCGGGGCGAGGTCGTCGGCGCGGGCGTCGCCGCCGTATTCGTCGACGCCGAGCCACAGCTCCAGGTGGGTGAGATTCGGCAGGTCGCTGGCGCCGACCGCGCGGACCGCCTCGGCGGGCAGCCCACCGGACTGCAGGACCAGCTCGCGCAGGGCCTCGTGGCGCACCGGCTTGAGCTCCAGCCCGTCGGCGCCGCGGACCCACAGGTGCTCCAGTGCGGGGAAGGCGGCCAGCACCGCGGTGATGTCGCCCTGCTGGATCCAGGAGATCTCGCACTCCTCGAAGGTCATCTCGCCGATGAACAGCGAGCGCAGGGCGCCGAGCCGCCCGGCGTTGTCGACCAGCACGTCGAACGGGAAGGCCCGCTCGTAGGACGAGCCCCAGTCGCCGGCGATCAGCGCGGTCGGCCCGCCCGGCCCGCACCGCTTCAGCAGCGCCTCGAGCGCCTCGGCGAACTCGTCGTCCTCGGCCTCGGAGTCGTCCACCGAGACGCGCCAGGCCACCGCGGCCGGGTCAGCGGGGCTCTCCGCCGCGTCCCACGCCACGATCGGCAGGCCCGCGAACGTCGTCACATGCTCGTTGATGGTCACCCGGACTCCCTCGGCCGCTGTCGCCCTCACCCGATCAGTGCCGAGACGGTAGCAACCCCCACCGACACTTTCCGGCCGGGCGGCGGATCGGCGCCGAGCCGGCGTCCGAGTAGCCCGTCAGTCGCCGCCGGCGCCGAAGCCGGGCCGGCCCGGTGCCCACTGCGGCTGCGATTGCACAGCCCGCCGCGACCACCCCCGCTGCTCGAGATGCCGCTGAATCAGGCGGCACGTCTCACTCTCACCGGCCACGTAAGCCGCACCTGACCCGCCCGGCAGCTCCAGATCCTGCACCGCCCGCAGCAGTACACGGGACCCGACAGCGGACCCACCACCTCGATGCACCCACGGCAGCGGCGGCAGCCCCTCCACGCCCGGCACCTCCTCACCGGGCCCGCCCGCCTCGAAGACCCCGCACACCCGCGCCGCGGGCGGCAGCGCGGCCCGCATCGCCAGCAGTGGCACCGCAGCCGTCTCATCCCCGATGAACAGGTGGAACCCCGCCCGCTCATCAAGCGTGATCTTCCTGCGCGGCGGCTCGACCGTGATCCGGTCGCCCACCGCGACCTCACCGGCCCAGGCGCACCCGGGCCCGCCTTCCGCATGCGACAGGACCCGGATCGTCAGCGTCGCGTCCCGCGCGCTGTGCCGCCAGATCGAGTAGACCCGGCGGGCATGCCCCTCCCCGTCCGGCACCCGGACCACCAGGTGCGCACCGGCCCGGAGCCGCAGTCGCGGCACCTCCGGCCCGGTGAGCTCGATCTCGCGCATGTGCGCGGTGACCTCGCTGACCGACCGGACCCGGGTCGGCAGAGCGGCGCGGTTCACCCGGCTCGCCGGAGCAGCTCGGGGTCGTGCGCGTTGACGATGCTCAGCCCGGGATCACCCGCGGCCCACAGTTGCCGCAGCCGTTCGTGGTTGGCCCGCGCCAGTGCCCGATCGTGGGCGATCATCCGCTCGGACCGGGCCAGCAGGCGCGGCACCGGGCTGCCGTCCAGTTGCCCGCGGTGGTAGAAGGCGTCACCGGTGTGCAGGATCCACCGCTCACCGGCGTCGACGGCGACCGCCGCGTGCCCGCGCGTGTGCCCGGCCAGCCCGATCAGCACCACGCCGGGCCGGATCTCGGTCGCCGCGGCGAATCCCCGCCATCCCGTGCCCCGCGCCGGGTCGTGTTCGACCAGGTCGGGCCCGTGCGCGTACTGCGCCGGCAGGTAGCGGTAGCGCTCGTTGCGGGTGCGTGGATGCCGCGCGGCGCCGGCTTCCGCGGCGGTCAGGTGGACGCGTGCCCACGGGAAGTCGGCGAGGCCACCGGTGTGGTCGCCGTCGAAGTGGGTGAGCACGATGTCGCGGACGTCCGACGGCGCGTACCCGAGGCGTTCGACCTGGCGGATCGCGGTCTCGTCCGGGTCGAGGGCGGGCCGCAGCAGGAACCGGGCGGCGCCGATGCGCCGGGCCGGGTCGGCCGCGTCCCGCAGGCCGAAACCGGAGTCGACCAGGAGCAGGCCGTCGCCGGTCTCGACGAGCAGGACGTGGCAGACCAGGGCGGGGGTGAGCGGCGGGCGCATGGTGCCGCAGTTCAGGTGGTGGACCTTCATCAGCTTCCGGCCTTCACGAGGGTCGTGTCGCGAGCGGCGGCCGCGCCGGCCGCGATCTGGAGCAGTCCGAGGACCATCAGCATGAGGAGACTGGCCTGCCAGGCGCCAGTGCGTTCGGCGAGAAATCCGGCGGCGACCGGCCCGGCCGCGGCGAGCAGATATCCCAGGGACTGTGCCATTCCGGACAGCCGGGTGGTCTCGGCCTGGGTACGCCCGCCCAGGCTGATCAGCGTGAGGGCGGTGACCAGCGCGGCGCCCTGCCCGATTCCGGCGACCACGGCCCACAGCACCGCGAGCTGCGGCGCGGTGAGCAGGCCGAGGACGGCGAGCACGGTCGGCACGCTCGCGGCGACCGCGCCCAGTGCCCGCCGGTGCGGGTGCCGCAGCAGGATCGGGACGGCGAGGCCGCCCGCGATCCCCATGCCCTGGAAGACGAACAGGTGCAGCCCGGCGGTTCGCTCCGACACCCCGTTGGCGATCTCGATCGTCGGCAGCCAGGTGACCAGCACGTAGAAGCAGGTCGACTGCAGGCCCATGAACGCGGTGATCAGCCACGCTTTCGGCTGCCGCCACACGGTGACCGTCCGGCCCGGCCCGGCCCGGGCCGGGGGTGGAACCGGCACGCGGGCACGGGGCGCCCACACCGCGGCCACGAACAGCGCCAGCATCGACCACACCGCGAGCGCCAGGCGCCAGTCGGCGGTGTCGGCGATCGGCACGGCGACGGCCGACGCGACCGAGGCGCCGATGGTGATGAAGGCGGTGTAGACGCCGGTCGCCCGCGACACGTTGGCCGCGTAGTCCCGTTTCACGATCGCCGGCACCAGCACGTTGCCCACCGCGATCGCGCAGCCGATCACCAGCGTGCCGGCCCACAGCCCGGCATCGCCGGTGTAGGACCGGACCACCCCGCCCGCGGCCAGCACCAGCAGCGCTCCCAGCACCGCCCGTTCCGCCCCGAACCGCGACGACGCCCGGTGCACCTGTGGGGAGATCAGCGCGAACGCGAGCAGCGGCAGCGCCCCGAGCACACCCTGGGCGACCTCGCCGAGGTGCTCGTCGGCGCTGATCTGCGGCAGCAGCGGCCCCACCGTGGTGATGGCCGGCCGCAGGCACAGGGCGACGAGAAAGATGGTCGCGACGATCATGGGCGTCCTCGGGCAGCGTGTGCAGATGTCCAACATTTACACTAGGCGGGTGAGCCCGATTCGTCAGGTGCCCCTGGTCCATCAGATCTCCGACGAGTTCCGGCAGCTCATCGCCACCGGGCAGTGGCCGGTCGGCACGAGGATCCCCGGTGAGCTGCAGCTCGCCGAGGAGCTCGGGGTCAGCCGCGGCACGGTCCGCGAGGCGCTGCGCTCGCTCAGCCTGACCGGCCTGCTGGAGCCGCGGGTCGGCGACGGCACCTACGTGCGGGCCACCAACGAGATCACCGGCGTGCTGGTCCGCGACGCGGCGGCGGCCCTGACCCAGGTTCTCGACGTGCGGGCCGGTCTGGAGGCGGCGGCCGCCCGCCTCGCCGCCGCCGGCGGCACCGGCGAGGACCTGACGGCGCTTGCGGCCGCAGCAAGGGCGCGCGATGCGGCACACGAGGCGGGCGACTTCGAGGCGTACGTCGCAGCCGACGCCGCGTTTCACCGGGCGGTGGTGACGGCCGGCGGCAATCCGCTGCTGATCCGGCTCTACGACGCGGTGGCCGAGGTGGCGGCCGCGTCGATCGAGCACACCGCGACGCTGCCGGAGGATCCGCGGATCGTCGACGCGCACACCGCCCTGGCCGATGCGGTGCTCGGCCGCGATCCGGACGCCGCGGTGGGCGCGGCCTACGCGCTGATCGACACGGTCAAATCCGGTTTGCTTCAGCGGGGGTCCGACCCGCAAGCTACCGGGCATGGAACCACCCGAGATGATCAACGCCGGTGAGCTCGTTCTCAAGCGCTGGGAGCCGGAGTGGGCGCAGGAGGGCGCGGCCGCGGTCCAGGAGTCGCTGGCCGAGCTGAAGCCGTTTCTGCCGTGGGCGACCGACGGCTACGACGTGGCCGCCGCCCGGGCGTATATCGAGATGTCGGTGGAGAACTGGGCGAAGGGCACCGAGTTCAACTACGCCATCTTCACCACGGTCGGTGATCTGATCGGCTCGATCGGCCTGATGACACGGGTGGGGCCGGGCGCTCTGGAGATCGGTTACTGGCTCCGTACGCCGTGGGCCGGGCGCGGGCACATGACCGCCGCCGTCACGGTGCTGACCCGGGTGGCGCTCACCCTGCCGGGCGTCGAGCGGGTGGTGATCCAGCACGACATCGCCAACCCGGCGTCGGCCGCGGTCGCGGCCAAGGCCGGTTTCACCGAGATCGACCGGGTCGCGAGCGACCCGGCGATCCACGCCGGCACCGGCGTCACGGTGATCCGGGAGTTTCGCCCCTGAGTTGTACGGATTGACCCCTCACTTGTACGGCCGCGCGGGTAACGGGTGACGAACACCGCATTGACCGCCGCTGCATTGATCTCAACCGGGGTTGAGGTTCTACTGTCGCAGGCGACCTGTCGAAGATCTTGGCTCCGGCCGGACTCTTAGCGCGAGTGAGGGAAAGCAACCATGGACCGCCCCCTTCGGGTTGCCGTCATCGGAGCCGGCCCGGCCGGCATCTACGCTGCCGACCACCTCATCAAATCGTCGGAAACGGTCACCGTTGACATCTTCGACAAACTCCCGACCCCGTACGGCCTGATCCGTTACGGCGTGGCACCGGACCACCCCCGGATCAAGGAGATCATCACCGCGCTGTTCCGGATCCTGGACAACCCGCGGATCCGCTTCATCGGCAACGTCGCGTACGGCGTGGACGTCAAGCCGGAGGAGATGAGCCGCTTCTACGACGCGACGATCATCGCGACCGGCGCCGAGAAGGACCGGGCCCTGGACATCCCGGGCATCGACCTGCGGGGCAGCTACGGCGCCGCGGACTTCGCGTCCTGGTACAACGGGCACCCGGACGTCTCGCGTGACTGGCCCCTCGAGGCCAAGGAGGTCGCCGTCATCGGCGCCGGCAACGTCGCCGTCGACGTCGCCCGGATCCTCGCGAAGACCGCCGACGAGCTGCTGGTCACCGAGATCCCGGACAATGTCTACCAGGCGCTGAAGCAGAGCCCGGTGACCGACGTGCACGTCTTCTCCCGGCGCGGCCCGGCGCAGGTCAAGTTCACCCCGCAGGAGCTGCGCGAGCTGGACCACTCGCCGAACGTCGAGGTGATCGTCCACCCGGAGGGCATCGAGTTCGACGAGGGCAGCCTCGAGGCGATGCGCAAGACCCGGCACGTCAAGATGTGCGTGGACATCCTGCAGAACTGGGCCGTGCGCGACCCGCGGGACCGCCCGCGCCGCCTGCACCTGTACTTCCTGCAGGCCCCGGTCGAGGTGCTCGGCGAGGACGGCAAGGTCGTCGGCCTGCGTACCGAGACCCAGGAGCTGACCGGTGACGGCTGGGTGCGCGGCACCGGCGAGTTCACCGACTGGCCGGTGCAGGCGGTCTACCGCGCCGTCGGCTACCTCAGCACCGCGCTGCCCGACCTGCCGTTCGACACCAAGACCGGCACCATCCCGCACGACGCCGGCCGCGTCCTCGACCTCGACGGCGAGCACATCCCCGGCATGTACGTGGCCGGCTGGATCAAGCGCGGCCCGGTCGGCCTGATCGGCCACACCAAGGGCTGCTCCGGCGAGACCGTCACCAGCCTGCTGGAGGACGCGGAGAAGCTGCCGCCCGCACCGCAGCGCGACCCGGCCGAGGTGGTCGAGTACCTGTCGCAGCGTGGCCTGCAGCTGACCACCTGGGAGGGCTGGCAGAAGCTGGACAGCCACGAGATCGCGCTCGGCGAGCCGCACGGCCGCAAGCGCGTCAAGGTCGTCCCGCGCGACGAGATGACCGACATCTGCAACAGCTGATCCTGGGGTCCCGCCGGCGCTCGCCCGGCGCCGGCGGGGCACACGGCGAGGAATATTCACATTAGACTCCCCGCGAGATTTGATCATCTTCGTTGGGGGAGCGAGTGAACAAAGCAATCCGCCGGTTCGTCACCGGCGCGGCCGTCGTGGCGGGTTTCCTGGCCGTGACGGCCGTCCCGGCCGCGGCCGTCGAGGGTGGCCCGACCCACGTGCTGCGCAACCTGAACAGCAACGACGCGGTCGCGGTGCAGGGCGCCTCGAAGTCGAACGGAGCGCTGGCGATCCAGTACCCGTTCAAGAACAACGGTGTCGACAACGACATCATGGTTCTGGAGTACGTCGACCAGAACGCCAACGACTGGGTCCGGCTCAAGCCGCTGCACGCCTTCACGCCGGACGGCAACGTGCACAACGACAAGTGCCTGGCCGTGCAGAACGCGGCGACCGGCAAGGACAAGGCGATCATCCAGTACACCTGTACCTACGGTGACACCAACAACGACGTGTGGCGCGAGCAGATCGTCAAGCGCGCCAACGGCACCACGTACTACCAGTTCCGCAACGTGCACAGCGGCATGTGCATGGTGGTGAAGGGCGCCGTCAAGACCGACGGTGCGCAGCTCATCACGCACGACTGCGACGGGGGCGCGAACACCCTCTGGAACCACAGCTGGTTCTGACGATCCGGGGCGAGGCCCCGCGGACCGCACCGGTCCGCGGGGCCTCGTCGTTCAGGCGCGCAGCCGCCGGTAGGCGCGCGCCGACAGCGGGGCGAAGATCGCCACGAGCAGCACCGGCCAGCCGATGGCGAGCCAGATCGCCGCGTCCGCGAGCACGCCCTCGGTGATCCCGGTCGGATTGCCGAACAGCTCACGAGCCGCCGTCGCGGTGGCCGACAGCGGGTTCCACTCGGCGAGCGCGCCGAGCCAGGCCGGCATCGTCTCCGGGGACACGATCGCCGTGGAGAGGAAGCCGATCGGCCAGACCAGCACCTGCACCGCGGTGGTGGCGCCCTCGCCGCGGAAGGTGAGGCCGAGGAAGATGCCGATCCAGAGCACCGCGAACCGCAGCAGGAGCAGCAGGAGCACGGCCAGCACCGCGGACGCCGGGTCGGAGGTGATCCGCCAGCCGATCAGCAGGCCACCGACGATCAGCACGAGCAGCTCGATCGCTGAGTTGGCCATGTCGGCGCCGACCCGGCCGAGCGCCACCGACGCGCTGCCGATCGGCATCGAGCGGAACCGGTCGGTGATGCCCTTGCGGGCGTCGTTGGCCATCGCGGTGGCGGTGGACTCGACGCCGAACATCATGCTCAGCGCCATCATGCCGGGCAGCAGATAGGTGATGTAGTCGCCGCCGCCCGGCAGGGTGATCGCGCCGCCGAAGAGGAAGCCGAAGACCAGCAGCAGCATGATCGAGAAGAGCAGGTTGAAGATCGGGCCCCACGGCTCGCGGGCCCAGTGGGCCAGCTCCCGCAGGGTGATGATCCAGCCGGCGCGCAGGGTGGTCATCGGGCGGGCTCCTTCTCGGTCAGGGTGAGGAACACCTCGTCCAGGGTGGGGCGGCGCAGCAGCAGGTCCTCGGGGGTGACGGCCAGCTCGTCCAGGGCGCGGACGACCCCGGCCAGGGCGGTCACCCCGGCCAGCTCGAACGTGACGGTGCGGGTGTCGTCGTCGGTGACCCCGTCCTCGCCGAGCGCGGCCGAGAGCTGGTGCGCGACGTCGTGCAGGTCGTCGCGGAGCCCGACGGTCACGGTGACCCGATCCCCGCCGATCTGGCGTTTCAGTGCCTCGGGCGTACCGTTGGCGATGATCCTGCCGTGGTTCATCACCGAGATCTCCGAGGCCAGCTGGTCGGCCTCGTCGAGGTACTGCGTGGTGAGCAGCACCGTGGTGCCGCGGGCGGCGGTCTCCCGGACCGCGGCCCAGACCTCGTTGCGGGCGCGCGGGTCGAGGCCGGTGGTCGGCTCGTCGAGGAAGAGCACCGCCGGGGTGAGGATGAGGCCGGCGGCGATGTCGAGCCGGCGGCGCATGCCGCCGCTGTAGGTGGAGACCGCCCGGTCGGCGGCGCCGGCCAGGCCGAAGATCTCGAGCAGCTCGTCGGCGCGGGCCCGCGCCCCGGACTTGCCGAGGCCGTAGAGCCGGCCGAACATCACCAGGTTCTGCCGGCCGCCGAGGACCTCGTCGACCGCGGCGTTCTGCCCGATCAGGCCGATGCGCCGGCGCACCTGCGCGGCCTGGGTGCGCACGTCGAAGCCGGCCACGGTGGCGCTGCCGGCGTCGAGGTCGATCAGGGTGGCGAGCGCCTTGACCGCGGTGGTCTTGCCGGCGCCGTTGGGACCGAGCAGTCCGTGGATCACTCCGGACGGGATGTGCAGGTCGAAGCCGTCGAGGGCGGACAGGTCGCCGTACCTCTTGCGTAGTCCCTCTGCTGCCAGGGTGTGCACTGCCGCTCCTAACTCCGTATGCCTTACGGAAAAACGATGCGCCAAACACCGTACACCCCACGGGGTAATATGCGCACATGGAAAATCAGGACGTCGACCGCACGCTCGAGTTGCTGTGGCGCCGCAAGCTCGGCGTCCCGCAGGGCTCCCGCGGGCCGAAACAGCGGGTCAGCGTGGACGAGGTGATCCGCGCCGGGATCACGGTGGCCGACGAGGAGGGCCTGCCGGCGTTCTCCATGCGCAAAGTCGCCGACCGGCTCGGGCTCAAGTTGATGTCCGTCTACACCTACGTGCCGGGCCGCTCCGAGCTGATCGGCCTGATGGTCGACGAGGCGATCGGGGAGGTCCCGCACCCGCCGCACGAGGGCCCCCTGCGGCAGCGGCTGGCCGGGGTGGCCCGGCACCTGTGGGACGAGTACCACCGGCACCCCTGGCTGCTGCAGATCGAGAGCAGCCGGCCATGGATCGGCCCGCACGGCTGCGACCGGTACGAGTGGCAGCTGGCCGCCCTGGAGGGTGCCGGCTTCACCGACCTGGAGATGGACCAGCTCGTCACCCTGATCGGCGACTTCACCGCCGGCTCCGCGCGCACGTCGGTCGCGGCCCGCGCCACGGCCGAGCGGTCCGGGATCTCCGACCTGCAGTGGTGGGAGGTCAACGCGCCGATCCTGGACCGGGTGATGCCGCCCGGCGCGTACCCGCTCGGCGGCCGGGTCGGCACCGTGGCCGGGCAGGAGTACAACGCGGTCGGCGACCCGGACCGCTCGTTCCGCTTCGGCCTGGACCGGCTGCTCGACGGCGTCGAGCTGCTGCTGCGCGAACGGGTCGAGTCGTGACCGGTGGCGCCGTCGCGGTCGGCCCGGTCCTGGCCGTCGTCCTGGCGCTGCTCATGATCATCGCGGCCGGGGCGGGCGCTGCCGGCCGGCTCGGGGTGAGTCGGGCGGTCGTCACCGCCTCGCTGCGCGCGGTGCTCCAGCTGGCCGTGGTGTCGCTGCTGATCGCGGCGGTGGTCCGGTCCTGGTGGGCGACCGCCGCCTTCATCCTGCTGATGGTGCTGGTCGCGGCGTTCACCTCGGCCCGCCGGGTCGGCTCGCGCCGGCACGCCCGCCTCGTCGTCCTGCCGATCGCGGCGGGGGCGCTGCCGGTGGGCGCCCTGATCGTCGCCGCCGGCACCACGCCGCTGACCGAGATCGCGGTGCTGCCGATCGCCGGCATCCTGATCGGCGGCGCGATGACCGCGACCTCGCTCTCCGGGCGCCGCGCGCTGGACGAGCTGCGCGACCGCCACGGCGAGTACGAGGCGGCGCTCGCCCTCGGTTTCCTGCCCCGCGACGCCGCGCTCGAGGTCTGCCGGCCCACCGCCGGGCAGGCGCTGGTCCCGGCCCTGGATCAGACCCGCACGGTCGGGCTGGTCACCCTGCCCGGCGCGTTCGTCGGGGTGCTGCTCGGTGGGGGATCGGCGGTGGAGGCCGGCGCCACCCAGCTGCTGGTGCTGGTCGCCCTGCTCGCGGTCGAGGCGATCGCGGTCGCGGTGACCGTCGAGCTGGTAGCTGCGGGTCTTCTCTCTCGCGCCGCTCCGCAAACGCGATGAAGAAGACCGGCTTCCCCTCGCATATGCATAGCCGATAGGGTCACCGCTGTGACGGAGTTCCGGATCGGCGAGGCCGCCGAGCTGCTCGGGGTCAGCGCCGACACGGTGCGCCGCTGGGTGGACGCCGGCCGGCTCCCGGCCGGCCGCGACGAGCACGGCCACCGGGTGATCGACGGCGCCGAGCTGGCCGCGTTCGTGCGCGCCAGGTCCGCCGAGCCCGACGAGCGCTCCGAGGAGTCGTCGGCGCGCAACCGGCTGCGCGGCATCGTCACCGCGGTCGTCAAGGACACCGTGATGGCCCAGGTGGACATTCAGGCCGGCCCGTTCCGGGTGGTGTCGCTGATGAGCCGGGAAGCCGTCGACGAGCTGGACCTGCGGGTCGGCTCGGTCGCGGTGGCAGTGATCAAGTCGACCACGGTCGTGGTGGAGCGCGGGGGGACCGGTTGAGGATTCGTTTCGTGGTGGCCGCCGGACTCAGCGCTCTGACGCTGCTGGCCGGGTGCGGGGAGAGCTCCCCGGAGCCCGGAGCGGCGAGCGACGGGCGGGTCAGCGGCACGATCACCGTCTTCGCGGCCGCGTCGCTGACCGAGTCGTTCACCACCATCGGCGAGCGGTTCGAGAAGGCTCACCCGGGGACGACGGTGACGTTCAGCTTCGCCGGCAGCTCGGGCCTGGCCACCCAGATCAACGAGGGCGCGCCGGCCGACGTCTTCGCCTCCGCCGCCCCGCAGAACATGACCGCCGTGACCAGCGCGATCAGCCCGGTCACGTTCGCGCGCAACCAGCTCGTCATCGTGGTCGCCAAGGGCAACCCGAAACGCGTCACCGGCCTGGCCGACCTGGCGAAACCGGACCTCAAGGTGGCACTCTGCGCCGAGGCGGTGCCGTGTGGCGCGGCCTCGGCGTCGGCCATCGCCGCGTCCGGTGTGAAGATCACCCCGGTCACCCTGGAACAGGACGTCAAGGCGGCCCTGTCCAAAGTGAAACTGGGCGAGGTCGACGCCGCGCTGGTGTACCGCACCGACGCCAAGGCGGCCGCGGCCGACGTCGACGGCATCGAGTTCGCCGAGTCGGCGAAGGCGATCAACGACTATCCGATCGCCGCGCTGCGCGACGCACCCAACCCGGCGGGCGCCCGGGCGTTCGTCGAGTTCGTGCTCGCCCCCGAGGCGCTGGCGGTGCTGACCGAGGCGGGATTCCAGGCGCCTTGACCACTTCGGAGGCGGTGCGACGCCGCCCCGGCACGGGCGCGCGCGTACCCGTACCCCTGCTGTTGCCCGCGGTTGTGGGCTTGCTCTTCCTGATCCTGCCGCTGGCGGGGCTGCTGGCCCGCACCCCGTGGGCGACGCTGCCGCAGCGGCTCACCGAGCCGGAGGTGGTCGAGGCCCTGCGGCTGTCGCTGCTCACCTCGACCCTGGCCACGCTGTTCTGCCTGGCTCTCGGGGTGCCGCTGGCGTGGCTGCTGGCCCGGGTGGATTTTCCCGGCCGCCGGGTGGTGCGGGCGCTGATCACCGTGCCGCTGGTGCTGCCGCCGGTGGTCGGTGGCATCGCGCTGCTGCTGGCGCTGGGCCGGCGCGGACTGATCGGTTCGTGGCTGGACAGCACGTTCGGGATCACGCTGCCGTTCACCACGGCCGGTGTGGTGGTGGCGGAGGCGTTCGTGGCGCTGCCGTTCCTGGTGATCGCGGTCGAGGGCGCGCTGCGCGGCGCCGACACCCGCTACGAGGAGGCGGCCGCCACCCTCGGCGCCACCCGCTGGACCGCTTTCACCCACGTCACGTTGCCGCTGGTCGCACCGGGGATCGCGGCCGGCGCGGTGCTGTGCTGGGCGCGGGCGCTCGGCGAGTTTGGCGCGACGATCACCTTCGCCGGGAACTTTCCCGGCATCACCCAGACGATGCCGCTCGCCGTCTACCAGACCATGGAGAGCGGCGACCTGGAGGGCGCCGTGGTGCTCAGCCTGATCCTGCTGGCGGTCTCGGTCACCATCCTCGCCGCCCTCCGCGACCGCTGGCTGACCGCGCCGTGAGCGCGCTGCTGGACGCCCGTCTCGTGGTGCGGCGCGGCACCTTCGAGCTCGACGTCGACCTGCGGATCCAGCGCGGCGAGACCGTAGCCCTGCTCGGGCCGAACGGCGCCGGCAAGACCACCGCCCTGCGCGCGCTGGCCGGCCTCACCCCGCTGGCGGGCGGGCACCTCACGCTCGACGGCCGCGACCTGGACCGGCCGCAGGCCCGGGTCTGGACGCCGCCCGAGGACCGCCCGATCGGTGTGGTGTTCCAGGACTACCTGCTCTTCCCGCACCTGAGCGCCCGGGACAACGTCGCCTTCGGCCCGCGCCGGCACGGGGTGGACCGGCGGACCGCGCACGCCACCGCCGACCGGTGGCTGGAGCGGGTCGGGCTCGGCGAGCAGGGCCGGCGCAAACCCCGGCACCTCTCCGGCGGGCAGGCGCAGCGGGTGGCCCTCGCCCGGGCCCTCGCCGTCGACCCGGTCCTGCTGCTGCTCGACGAGCCGCTGGCCGCGCTGGACGCCCGGACCCGGCTGGAGACCCGTGCCGAGCTGCACCGGCATTTGACCGCGCACCCCGGCGCCACCCTGCTGGTCACCCACGATCCGCTGGACGCGCTGGTGCTGGCCGACCGCCTGGTCATCGTCGAGCACGGGCGGGTGGTGCAGGAGGGCGACGCCGCCACGATCACCGCGCGGCCCCGCACCGATTACGTGGCCCGGCTGGTCGGGCTGAACCTCTACCGCGGGCGGGGCGACGGGCAGACCGTCGAACTGGCCGACGGGTTCGTCCTGACCACCACCGACACGGTGCACGGCGACGCGTTCGTGGCGTTCGCGCCCGCGGCGGTCGCGCTGCATCCGCACCGGCCCGACGGCAGCCCCCGCAACTCCTGGCCGGCGGTGCTGGCCGACATCCAGCGGCACGGCGACAACCTGCGCGTGCGGCTGGACGGGCCGATCACGGTGGCCGCCGACATCACCCCGGCGGCGGCCACCCAGCTGGAGCTGGAGCCGGGCCGGCGGATCTGGGTCGCGGTGAAGGCCAGTGAGACCCGCGCCTACCCCGACACCGTCTGACGTCACGAACCGGCGGGCTGTCCGGTCGTCATTGCATGGCTGTCATCACCACGCAACGCCGGGTGCGGACCACGCAGTCTCCGGGGCGCGACCGGGCTGTCCCGGGCGCGACGCTGAGGACCGTGGCGCAGCTGCCCGTTGCCGACCGGAAAGGACACTGACATGCGGATCGCGGTGCTCGGAGGGACGGGCCTGATCGGGTCCCGGGTGGTGCGGATCCTGACCGCCGGCGGGCACCACGCGCGGGCGTACTCGCTCTCCACCGGCCTGGACCTGACCAGCGAGAAGGAATTGCCGCAGGCGCTCAAGGGCGCCGACGTCGTGGTCAATCTGACCAACTCGCCGGCCCGTGACCACTCCTCGCTGGTCTTCTTCCGGCGGACCATGGAGAACCTGCTGGTGGCCGCCGAGGACGCCGAGATCGGCCATGTGGTCGTGCTCTCCGTGGTGGGCGCCGACCGGGTGCCGGCCGTGGCCTACTACCGGGCCAAGATGCTGCAGGAGGAGCTGCTGCGGGGCGGGCCGGTGCCGTTCTCGATCGTCCGGGCGACGCAGACGTTCGAGTCGGTCGGCGCGCTGCTGTCCGAGACCGCCGACGCGGACACGGTCCGGCTGCCCGGCACGCTGCTGCAGCCGATGGCCGCGGTGGAGGTCGCCTGGGCGCTGGCCGAGGTGAGCGTGGGCGCGCCGCTGCAGGACGTCCGCGAGATCGCCGGGCCGGAGGTGTTCTCCCTCGACGAGCTGGGCCGGATCACCCTGGAGGCCCGCGGCGACCACCGCAAGATCGTCACCGACGACGCCGCCGGCTGGTTCGCCGCCGTGCCGGGCCGGGCGCTAGTCGCCGGCAACGAGGCGGTCGTCGCCACCACCGAGTACCGCCACTGGCTGGCCGGCTGACCGGCCGTCCCGCAGCTGCTTGCGGGAGCCGATGCCGAGTTTGGCGTAGACCTTCCGCAGGCGCCACTCCACCGTGTGCGGGCTGAGGAACAACTGCGCGCCGATCTTCGGGTTGGTCAGCCCGGCGCCCGCGAGGCGGGCGATCTGCGCCTCCTGCGCGGTGAGCACGGAGGACACCTCGACCGTACGACGGCGCACGCTCTCCCCGGTGGCCGCCAGCTCCCGCCGGGCCCGTTCGGCGACCGCCTCGGCGCCCATCGCGCTGAGCGCCGGGTAGGCGGAGGCGAGCTGCTCCCGGGCGTCGGTGCGGCGGTTCTCCCGGCGCAGCCACTCGCCGTAGAGCAGCCGGGCGCGGGCGGGCATGATCCGTACCTCGGTGCGGCCGAGCAGCTCGATCGACTCGCGGTACCCGGCCTCGGCGGCGGCGCCGTCGCTGACCAGGGCGCGGGCCCCCGCCGCGGTGCCCAGCGCCCAGTCGGTGCCCGCGGCCCGGCACCCGGTGCCACGCCCGGCGCTCC